>JAWXCO010000145.1:0-5530 GCA_034408705.1 Bacteroidota bacterium | reverse complement strand
GGAACCGGAGATTCTGATTATTGATGAGGTACTGGCGGTGGGAGATGCGGAGTTTCAGAAGAAGTGCCTGGGGAAAATGGAAGATGTAGCCAATCAGGGACGGACGGTGCTGTTTGTGAGTCATAATATGGTGGCCGTGCGAAATCTATGCCAAAAAGCGCTAGTGCTCAAACACGGGAACCTACGGTATTATGGAGAAACAGAAGACGCCATAGATTTTTACCTTAAGGAATATTCAGAAACCCGTCGTTGTCTGCAATACACGCCCGAAGAAGCTCCGGGCAATCAAGAGGCTAAATTCCTGCGTGCAGAAGTACTCCCCCCTCCCGGAAAAGACTGGCCACTCCGCGAAGGCGAGGGCTTCCGGTTAGAATTTGAGTTTTTACATCTGGGTAAAGACCAAACGAATCTGGATGTGACCTTTCATTTAGTAGACGAATATAACAACCTGGTGTTTGTGGGATCTACCGGGATGCATTACAAACCGGAGTACTTTGACCGGGGCATTATTAAAACTGCCTGTGAAGTTCCGGCTGACTTGATGAACCACGGTACATTCACGGTTTCTAAGCTATTGTTGGTTCGCAACCGGGGTGTTATCGTTTATAGTGTTACGGATTGTATTTCTTTTGAAATTGTTACCTCGCCCACAGATGCTTTCGGCTGGATGGGCAAAAAAGAAGGGGTGGTAAAACCCAAACTCAACTGGCAATTAACACATGATACCTGTAACTAAACCATTCCTTCCCCCCAGGGAAGAATACAACAAATACCTCGATGGTATCTGGCAGCGTAACTGGCTAACTAATAACGGTCCCTTGGTTAACGAATTGGAGCTGAGGCTGAAAGAGTATCTGAACATCAATCACCTACTTTTTTTGGGTAATGGCACCATTGCTTTACAGATTGCGATTAAAGCATTGGAGCTAAAAGGAGAGATCATAACAACCCCGTTTTCCTATGTAGCGACTACCAGCAGCATCGTTTGGGAAGGTTGTAAACCTGTTTTTGTGGATATTGATCCGGAGACCTGGAATATTGACCATAGGAAATTAGCAGCAGCCATTACTTCAGAAACTACCGGTATTCTTGCAACGCATGTTTACGGAAATCCATGCAATATTGAAGGGATTGAAGAAATTGCTACGAAATTTAACCTCAAGGTTATTTACGACGCCGCGCATGCATTTGGGGTGACGTATAAAGGGCGAAGTATTTTTACTTACGGCGACATCAGCACGACCAGTTTTCATGCCACCAAATTATTCCACACCATTGAAGGAGGAGCAGTATTTACCAAAGAACCAAATTTATTGAAACGCATGGCCCTGATGCGGAACTTTGGACACTCCAGCCCCACTGAATTTGCAGAGATCGGGGTCAATGGTAAAAATTCGGAGTTTCACGCAGCAATGGGGTTGGTCAATTTGCCATACATCCATGAAATTACAAAGAAAAGGAAATTAATTTATTACTGGTATCAAAAAGCATTGAACCCACTTAGGGTAAGCACACCAAAATTATTGAATCCTGAAGGGCATAACTATGCTTACTATCCGGTCTTATTTGAAGATGAAACGATATTGCTGAAAGCAATGGCTGCCATGGAAAGCAACAATGTGTTTTCTAAGCGTTACTTTTACCCGGCATTATCTTCATTATCCTATGTGGGAGATTTTAGCCTTCCTATTGTTGAGGATATTGCAAAAAGAGTGCTTTGTTTACCGGTTTATCACCAGATGAGTAAAGAGGAAGTTGATTTTATAGCCAGGATATTGTTGAGAACCCAAAATTATGGATGATCGTAGCATCGCCATCATGCAGCCCTATTTTTTTCCTTATATTGGTTACTTTCAATTGATTCAGGCCGTTGATGTTTTTGTTTTTTATGATGATGTCAATTATATCAATAGGGGATGGATTAACAGAAACAATATATTGGTTAATCATCAGGCACAATTGATTAGTATTCCCTGTAAACAGGCCAGCCAAAATAAATTAATCAATGAAGTTGAATTAGGAGCTGATGATAAAACTTGCCGAAAACTACTTTCAACTATTCAAATGGCCTACAAAAAAGCGCCTTTTTTTCCTAAAGTATTTCCGATTTTTGAAAAAACGCTTTCCAATAAAGATTTCAATATTGCACAACTTGCCTCCAGAAGCGTAAAGGAGGTAGCCACTTATCTTGGATTGTCAGTTATTTTTAAAAATAGTTCTGAACATTTCCTTAACCGGGAATTAAAAAAAGCTGACCGGTTGATTGATATTTGCCACCAGGAAAGTATTCTCAACTATGTCAACCCGCCAGGTGGCCGTGAGCTTTATACCCAGGCATATTTTTCTGAAAAAAAAATTAACCTTCGGTTTTTAATCCCCAAGGCGGTTACTTATCCTCAGTATGGTAAACCTTTTGTACCTTGGTTGTCTATTTTGGATGTCCTTATGTTTAACGATAAGGAAATTATTAACAATGAACTGCTAAATGCCTATGACCTTGAATAAGGCCATTCGCTTTTAAAGTTAAAATCAATTATAAAAACATGGATTTGTCAGAAATCATTGCGGATATTTTCGACCTAAATCAAAGTGAACAACACGATGAAATTGTCTTTTCATCTCTGGAAGAATGGGATTCTATGAATCACATGTTGTTTATCACAAAGGTGGAAGAAAATTTTGCTGTTGAACTTTCCGGAGATGAAATTGCCGGAATAAAAAGTATTGGCGATTTGAAAAGAGTATTAAACGAAAAAAACATCCAGGTCTGAATGATTTTGAACGAACAAAATATTCTTATTACGGGTGGCGCAAGCGGAATTGGCAAAGCTTTAGTTGCAGGCTTGCTTCAGCATGGAGCCAAAGTCATTGTTATTGATCAGAACCTGAATGGCATCAAGTCATTGGTATCAGAATTTCCAGACGTTGCTGCTTATGCAGCTGATCTAACGGATATTGAACAGGTGAAAAGCGTTGTTGGTAACATCTACCATAACCATGAGCGGATCAATGTTTTGGTAAATAATGCCGGCGTGATTCACAGTGAACCGCTGATTAATTTGCTGTCACCGGAGGATAAAAAACATCAGATTGATACTTGGAAAAAGACCATTGACATCAATTTGAATGCTGTGTTTTACCTAACTGCTCACATTGCGGAACAAATGGTCACGCGCCGGCATAAAGGAGTCATCATAAATATCAGTTCTATTGCTGCTACCGGGAATGCAGGACAGTCTGCCTATTCCGCGACCAAAGCTGCTGTTAATGCGCTGACCGTTTCATGGAGTAAAGAACTGGGCATGTTTGGAATTCGCTGCAATTCGATTGCCCCGGGATTTATGGATACGCCATCAACGCAGAATGCTTTATCAGAAGCTAAAATAAAGCAATACCAGAAGAATACGCCTTTAGGAAGGTTGGGCAAAACGGAAGAGATCCTGCATGCATTGGAATTCATTATTGAGAACGATTTTTACAACGGTGCCATCCTTCAATTAGACGGAGGGCTGAAATTGTAGTTATTGGAATGGAGCAAAAGTATGACTATAATTTAGGCTTGCTATTTTCTGATGTGGCAAAACGCAATCCAAACCAGGTTGCTTTAAAATATCCGGATGGCGTAAAAATTCAATATCAGGAATTAGAAATACTTTCTAATAAAATTGCCTGGTACATCATAGGGTATGGACTAAAAAAAGGAGATTTAATTGCCATTTTTAACAACAAATCAACCTTTGCTTTTGCGACGATGATTGCCTGTCTTAAAACAGGTATCATCTATACCAATCTTGACGTAAGTTCGCCATTTAGCAGGCTCCAAAAAATTCTGACACAAGCCCGGCCTGTTTGGCTGATCAATGATTTCAGTGATTTGGTGGTTGTCCAGGAATTGAGCCGGGATTTACAAATCCCGGTGATTTCATTAAATGAAGATATGGTTCGGTTGTTAGAAAGCTATTCCGAAGCAACCTTACCCCATCTCCGGTGGGTGACCGGCGCCAACCCGGCTTACCTGATGTTTACTTCCGGCTCGACAGGATTTCCCAAAGGAGCAGTCATTTCTCATCAGAATTTATTGAATTTTATTCGATGGGGTCAGGCAACATTTACTGTGGATACAACAGATGTATTTACCAATGTAAATCCAATTTATTTCGATAATTCTGTTTTCGACTTTTACGTTTCGCTCTTTTCAGGCGCGACGCTGGTTCCGTTTTCTACAGAGCTAAGCAAAGATCCACACCAACTTGTGCTTGCAGCGGAAGCAACGGCTTGTACCAGCTGGTTTTCAGTGCCGTCTATGCTGGTATATTTGCTTACGACTAAAGCGCTTGGCCCTGGTCGTTTGCCGGCAATTAAAAGATTCATTTTTGGAGGAGAAGGTTTTCCTAAACCTAAGCTAAAGGCGCTTTATGATGCCTTCAAAGACGCCGCCACACTCTATAATGTTTACGGACCAACAGAATGTACCTGTATCTGTTCCTCCTATGTCATTGGCTCTGAAGATTTTGACGACCTTTTGAATTTTGCCCCCTTGGGTTATTTAGCTCCAAATTTCGACTATGAGTTATTAGTTGAAGCATCCCAGGAAGTAACAAACCTTGGAGAATTGGCCTTAAAAGGACCAAATGTAGGGTTGGGATATTACAACGACCCGGAACGAACAGCAGATTCATTCATTCAAAATCCCAATAATTCAGGCTTTCTTGAAATAGTTTATAAAACCGGGGATTTGGTTGAAGTTGATGAACAAGGTTATCTCCACTTTCGCGGCAGGTGCGACAATCAGATAAAACACATGGGCTATCGCATAGAATTGGAGGAGGTAGAAGCAGCCTTCAATAGTTTAGATTATGTCAATGAGTCGGCGGTTGTTTATAAAAAAATCGGACCTGGCCTTGGCAGGATTTTGGCTTATGTCAGCTTAACTCAACCGGTAGTTGAAAAAGAAATTCATCACCAGATTGGCAGTTTGTTGCCGGAATACATGGTACCCCATAAAATACGCATTCTGGATCACTTGCCCAAGAACAAAAACGGAAAAATAGACCGAACCGTTTTGCAGGAAGAAGCTTGAATGAAAATTGAAATATTAAATATAATGGCTTGACATGAAAGAAATCATCATTTTTGGAACCGGGAAAATAGCAGAAGTTATTCATTATTATGCGCATCATGAATGTAGCTATAAAGTAGCTGCTTTCACGACGGATGCAGCATATTTACCTGATGGGGAAGTTTTTCTTGATAAAAAGGTTGTGGCATTTCAGGAAGTGACAAATCACTATCCTCCCTCTCAATACGATATGTTTGTTGCAATCGGATACCATGATTTGAACAAATTGCGTGAAACCAAATGTCAGGAAGCCAGAGACAAGGGATACAACCTGGTTTCTATTATACCGACCTCTACTGCTTTACCTTCCAATGTTGTTTATGGGGACAACTGCTTTATCATGCCCCCTTCCCTGATCCACCCTTGCGTAACAATAGGCAACAACGTGTTTGTCTGGAATGGCGCAATGAT
>JAWXCO010000144.1:0-19591 GCA_034408705.1 Bacteroidota bacterium | reverse complement strand
TTTTCTAAAATTGAAATCAAAAAATCAAAGAACTACCCTCTAAACCAATAATGTCATACGTTCCAGCGTTTTTATTATCTTCACAGTTGGACAGTAGTGTAATTAAGATTGTAAAATAATAGAGTACGCTGCAGAGTGTTGGTCTTGCAATGCACCACTTCACTTACCTGTGGTGCTACCGGGCTAATTATTAGTTTTCATACGTTACGTTTTTTGTTATTTAATATAATAACCAACTCCGGCTATACTTTGGTGATGAGCCATTGCATAGCTTGCCTGACTGGGCTAGGCAGCACTGTCAATTCACTATTTGTTCATTCTCAAAAGGAAAAATCCTTTTCTTATAAAGAAAGGGTGGCTTTGAGATAAAGCACCGATTTGTGAGGCAATATAAAGTCTAAAAAAATAGCAGGCAATAATCCGAATGTGGTATTTTCAAAAAAATACTTACTACTTAGTAAGTAATTTCTTAAATTTGACTAATGACTCCCCGGTACACCGATACAAAAGAGGAGATACTCCGCCTCGGTACTGAACTGATACAGTTGTACGGTTACAATGCGTTCAGCTATGCCGATATTTCAAAGAAGCTAGACATGAAGAATGCGGCGGTGCATTATCATTTCCCGGGTAAAGAAGACTTGTTCGCAAGCATTGTTCAGCAATATATAGACCGCTATCATGAACTGGGTAAGAACCTCGACCGCCCCGGTATCACTGCCAAACAAAAGATCGAGGCATTTATCAGCCGCTATACCGCCCTCGCAGAACAAAATAAGATCTGCATCATCGGTTCTGTTTGTTCTGACTATAATACATTACCCCATTCTGTCAGGGCAAAAATGGGTGAACTCATCGATCTCGTGCTTTCCATGGTGGCAAAAGTGCTGAAGGAAGGAAAGACTAACGGGGAATTCCATTTTGAAGAAACCCCGCATACACAATCACTTCTTATGATGACAAACCTGGCAGCGGGCGTACAGTTGTCGCGTATTACCGGGCAAAAGGATTACACAGCCATATGCAGGAGTATAATAAAACAAATTAGTAACTAAAATTTTTTACCCAAATAACTTACCTACCAGTAAGTAATACAAATTATTCCTCATTTTAAAACTTAAACCATGAAACAGTTTTTTTCTTCTCTCCTGCTTAGCAGCCTCGCATTTTTGACTTCCACAACCCAATCCTTTGCCCAGGTACCTGCTGGTTTTAAAACCGGCTATGTAATCACTGCGGAAGGCAATCGCCTGGAAGGCTATATTAAAGAAAGTTTCAAGTCAAAAGCCAGTTTTGTTTTTCAATCTACTGATGGTAAAAAAACAAGCTATGTCGGTAATGATATTAAAGAAGCCGGGATCAACGGTGTTGTTTATATCAGCTACCTCTCTGATTTTTTTAAAGTGATCAGCAGTGGTAATAAAGTTTCGCTTTACCAAAAAGTATCTGACGCTTCCGGTAAAGTGATCTACAACGGCGCTGAAGTCGTGGGTATCAACCCGGGAACAGAAGGTGCTATCAATGATCATTTTATTAAAACAACCGGTGCAGATAATATGATGCTGGTGAACAAAAAGAATTTTGAACAGGTGGTTACTGCACATTGTGCCGACTGTCCGAACCTGGTAGAAAGTGTAAAAACAGATAAAGTAAATTACGAAGAAATAGAGAAGGCCGTACAACTCTATAATGAATGTAAATAATACCAAATGTGTTTATAATATACCCAACTATTTCCGGTATAATGCTGATGTTGCAGCCGTTTAGGTCAATGAAATTGGACTCCCGACTAAAGTAAAGGGCAAGTTATTAAGGATGCACAATCTATTTAACAACAATGAAGAGCTGAATATAACGGTCCGGCTACCCAGCCGGGCTTTTCTTATGCCGCCAGCAGGTTATCCGGGAAACTGAAAGAGATGGTCGTTACTTTCTGCTGCTGCCCCCGTATAGAAAGATGCCCACCGATCAAAGCGGCTTCTGGTTCGATGGAGCCAAGACTAAAGGACAGCGCATATCCATTATAGTTATTCCGCTCCTGTATCTCTACGATCACTACATCTTTATACCGAGCTGCCGTTATATGAATATTGCCATTGCGGGAATTGGCTACCACGGTAGTAAGAATATCTTTCATAACTATAACAACTTCGTGCATGGAGCCACCCAATGCAATTCCTTCGGTTACTTCATTTACTATATTTGTATTATGATTTCTGGCGGCTGGCAGGGAACTGATCACGAGGTTATTGACCAGTTGTTGTAAGGAGGATGAAGAATTAAATGCACCAGCGGTTATATGCAGTTGTTGTCTCATAAGATTGATCAGTAGGGTTGTTTTCAAAAGGATCGGATTCACTACCGGCACTCTTTTGCACCAGTTTGTAAATGTAAGGAGAGTGATAGTACTTTAATAGGGTCATGAATGGGAATCTTTCGCAAATAGGATATTAACCGGGATTGTACTAAGTGTTTTGTAGTACACTTATTATTTGATCATTTTTTTGGCTTCGTTGACGAGGCAGGTGGCAAGCGTCACCAGAGCTTCCTGGTCCTTTGCACTGATGGTAATAGTAGATTCTTTCTTATTATTCCCGGTAAAAACAATATGATTGATTTTTTGCGTGATTATTTTCTGTAGCAGCGAGGGGGTGGAAGCACTGTTCTTGAATACAAAATGAAAAAGACCCTCGCAGTTCATGGTGCCACCGTTACGGGAATTGAGTTTTGTCTTGATCCCTTCAAAAAAAATGGCAGCTACGGAGTTATTATCATAACATTTATCAGCTCCTTCAATGGAGAACAACACATCAATTTCCTTACTATCTGCATCAATGGTAACAGCGCCTCCGTCCAGGAAAATGAAGCCTGTCGATAGCCGGGTCTCTTTGGTAAAGGGGTCTGTTTCCCGGATCAGTTTACAGACGACGGCTGCGGTGTCCTGTGCCTTTGCAAAAAAGGGAGCAAACAATAACAAAAGGAGTAATTTTTTCATGTGGTATGATTGATGATAAAAGTAATATTAATTGGCTTTACTGCAGGTAGAAGATTGTTAAAGCTATTCGCAGGTTGCAAGCCCGGTTCTTGTACAGCTTCCCAGACGATCCCGCCATGGTCGTTTTATCAGGGTAGCCATAAATCATGATAAAAGGCAACCTGCACATCCGATGGTGCGTTTATATGCGTATCTTTAAAACACATCCCCCGCTACCTCAAAAGGATTGAATGAAAAGGCTTTTATTCGTTGCGATATTGTTAGTGGTAGGTTCATCTGCCACCAGAGCCAGTCATATTACCGGCGGTGAGATGTATTATACTTTTCTTGGCTTTAGCGGCGGGCTTTATCAATACAGCGTTACGTTGAAATTGTTTCAACGTTGTGGAAGCGGACGCCAGTTTCCCAATCCTACCATCGTTTCTGTTTTTGATAAAACCACAAACAGCAGGGTAACCGACGTATCTGTTCCCCTGAACAATACAACCAATATCAGAATTGACAACCCCGATCCATGTATTACTAACCCGCCGGATGTTTGCTATGATGTAGCCTATTATACATTTTCCCTTTCTCTCCCTGCTTCTGCTGGCGGTTATGTGATGGGCAGCCAGGTTAATTTCCGGATCAATGGGATCAATAACCTGGCATCCGGCGTAGGTAATATCGGGGCCACCTATAGTGCAGAAATCCCCGGTACTGGCCAGGTTATCGATGGGCCGGCAAATAACAGTGCAGTTTTTACCGGCAGCGACCTGGTAGTTGTTTGTGCCAATAATGATTTTTCCTATAGTTTTGCTGCCGAAGATGCTGATGGCGATGAATTGCGTTATTCCTTTTGCGAAGCGTACAACAGCACTTCCGGTTCAGGTGGCATTGTGCTACCTACCTTACCGCCTCCCTTTCCGGGAGTACCTTATGGATCACCCTATTTCAGTACTGCACCGCTTGGTTCGGTTGTACAGATAGATCCACTTACTGGCCTTATTTCGGGAACTGCTCCTCCCGGGGGTTTTTATGTTGTTACTGTTTGTGTGGACGAGATCAGGGATAATAAAGTGATTTCGAAACAAAGAAAAGATATACAAATCAATATTGCTGACTGCAATATTGCGGCTGCTACTTTACTTCCGGAATACATGCTCTGCCGCAATACTCAAACCATTATGATTGCCAACCAATCTACCAGCCCGTTGATCGCTACTACAGACTGGGAGTTTTTAGATAATACCAATACCGTTATTTACAGCACATCCGGAACAACTGCTACTTACACTTTCCCGGCCATAGGTTTATACACAGTGAAATTAGTGATCAACCGCAACCAGTCATGTACCGATTCCACCACTGCTTTAATAAGAGTATTTCCGGGTTTCAGACCCGATTTTATTTCAACGGGAATTTGTATCACAAAACCAACTTTTTTCACGGACAATACCAGTTCGTTTTATGGTGTCCCCGATTCATGGAAATGGGATTTTGGGGAATCGACAACCAATCTCGATGTCTCCACCCTGCAAAGCCCCACTTACACCTACCCTTTTATGGGTACGAAGAATGTAAGGCTGATCTCAACTGACACGAGGGGATGCAGGGATACAGTGTATAAAGATGCGACCATTATAGACAAACCCCCCATTACACTTGCCTTCAGGGATACCCTAATTTGTATAAATGATAACCTGATGCTGCAGGCAAGTGGTTCAGGTAATTTTAGCTGGTCACCCCCAATTAATATCATTAACCCTATTACCGCTACACCAACTGTTTCGCCTCCTTTCACTACGAAATACTATGTTGATCTTGATGAGAATGGCTGCCGCAACCGGGATTCGGTTCTGGTAAGAGTGGTGAATTTTGTAACCCTGCAGGCCATGGCCGATACCACTATTTGCCGGGGTGATACAATCCAACTACGGGTTCTGTCCGATGGCCTGCAATATTCCTGGACACCGGGTTCGCAGTTCATCGATCCAACACAAAAAAATCCATTTGCATTTACCAATAATGCATTTACAAATTACCAGGTAATAGCTGTTATTGGCGGCTGTTCGGCAACTGATAATGTGATGGTTACGACTGTTCCCTACCCATTTGTAAATGCGGGCGCAGATTTTACCATTTGCTACAATGCGATGGCCCAACTAAATGGTATGACCAATGGCAGTTTCTGGAACTGGGCACCCGCTAACCTGTTCAGTAATACCTCTCTTTTAAACCCGGTTAGTTACCCGCCAAGAACGACAGATTATATACTCACGGCGTTTGATACAAGAGGTTGTCCAAAACCCAGCCGTGATACCGTAAAAGTTACGGTGCTACCCAAAATGAGAATATCCGCCGGGAATGACACTTCGATAGTGGTTAACCAGCCATTACAGCTTACTGCAACAGGCGGGGTCAACTACGACTGGATACCTGCCATGTACCTGTCTGATCCCGATATTGCCAACCCCATCGCTATTTTTTCCGACCCCAGTACCGGTATGCAGTATAAACTGATTGGCTATAACCCTCAGGGTTGTAAAGACTCGGCCTATATCAATATTAAAGTTTTCAAGACCGGGCCGATAGTTTTTGTGCCAACCGCTTTTACACCGAATAACGATGGCAGAAATGACCGGCTGCGGCCGATTGCTGTTGGGATCAAAGACATTAACTATTTTAATATCTATAACCGTTGGGGCCAGTTGCTGTTCTCTACCACTATCAATGGTAATGGCTGGGATGGAACAATCAACGGCAAGACGCAGGATACCGGCACTTTTGTATGGACTGTAAAAGCAACCGACTACACGGGTAAAGCCTATTTTCAGAAAGGGGTCGTTACGCTGATCCGGTAAGTACTTTTTTAGCAAGCTGTCATTTACCCTTATTATTTCTCATCAATATTGTGAACAACTTTTCCTGCAGGTAAATGCTGTGTAGCATAAAAATTGCTAGGTATCCAACTATAAATTCAACCTATGCCGTTACGATTTGTGAGACTGGTGCAGTTTACCCGATTAGTGAAAGCCGAAGGCCGGCTGCGGGAGTTTAATTTCAAAAAAGAAAGAAGCCCTGACGAAGAACGATTCAGTGTAAACGTTTGTAATGAGCGGGGCGACCGGATACTTTTCAATATGCAAAAAAAAGATACAGGCTGGCGAATACAGGCTGGCGAAATACCTAAATGGATATTGCAGCACGAAAATAGCCTTCACGAAGTGATAGAAGAAGAATTACGGAACCCGCAGGGGGGTAACGGTTTTATTGATCGTTCTCCCGGAAGCGCTTTCTGACACGTTCTTCCTGCTCCTTATTAAGGGAAGATGTTTTTTTAAGTACGCCAATAAAGAAATCTACTTCTTTTTCGCTGGCCGGACAGCCGGCATTATCACCTTTGTAAGGGCCCTCACCTTCTTTCCTGATCTTAGAATCGGATAACAGTTTGCCCTCCTTATCAAATACCAGCCAGAATGGGATACCCTGCCCATCACCGTTGTATTTAATTTTCAGTTCAGCCGCACCGGGATTCTCCAGGTTCTTTTTATCTTTTGTTTCATCAACAACGAGGTGGCGGATAACATAGTTATCGGCAAAAAATTTCTTACAAGCATCATCGTTGATACTTTTATCCATTTTATGGCACCAGCCACACCAGGAAGCATGGAACATAACCAATACATTCTTGTTTTCTATGGCCGCCTGTGCATAGGCTTCTTTCAGAATGGTTTCTGCAGATTCGGGAGCCAGTTGTGATATTGCAGACTGCAGCACCATCAGCAGGGTCAACGAAAAGAATAGTTTTTTCATAGTTTACTTTTTACTTCATCTTATAAACGGACAGCCGTTCCGGTTGCGATTACCATCAACATACTTCCGCCGCTTCCAACTGTTTCAAAATCGAGGTCAACTCCGAGGATTCCATTGGCGCCAATTGACTGGGCTTTTTGCGTCAATTCCCGAAGGGCATCTTCTTTGGCCTGCTCCAAAACCTTCTCATAGGTTTTACTTCTGCCGCCGAATACATCCCGCAGGCCGGCAAAAATATCTTTGAAAATATTGGCCCCGATAATGCTTTGGGCATTGATTACCCCGAGGTATTCCTGTACAGGTCTGCCGTCAACGGTACTGGTAGTTGTGATGAGCATGGTTGTTTATTTTAGTTGTTCAAATATAGCTTTTAGTTCCGCATCTTCCGTTACCACGGTCCCGCTGGCTGCTTCTTTAATATAGGCAATCCGCCGGGACACATCCGGGTGACTGCCAAGAAATTCTGGTGTTGCATTAGCCCGGGCCGATTCTTCGAGATGATGAAACAGGTTGATAAACCCATTGGGATCGATCTCTCTTTTTTGCAATATGGCCAGGCCATCCATATCCGCCTCTTTTTCAAGGTTACGGGAATATTTCAACGATTTCAGGTTGTCTGCATGATTGACCAGCACATTGGTCACCGTGCCAAAACGACCAAACAATAATCCTAAAAATACTTTTGAACCCAGTTGCCGGAATATCCGTTTGGTCGAATGTTTATTATTGATATGGATGAACTCGTGGCTCAACAATGCTGCCAATTCCGGATAAGAAGTTATTTCCTTCAACAAAGCACTATACACTACAATACGGCCACCGGGTAATGCAAATGCATTTACCACTTTATTGTTCACCACGGTAATATTAATAGCATAGCCTGTGGGTACATCCATAGCAGTAAAGAAGCGGTTGACTGCAACAGTTTTGGCTGAATCCTCCTGTGCCGCGAGCCCCAATGCATCATACACGGCATCGCCCAATTGCTTTTCTGTTTTAATAGAAACTTTGGACGCTAACTTTTGTGACAGCCATGGAACGATCAGGAGGTATAATAAAAAGAGCAACCCGAGTGTACCGAGTAAAAGAACGCTGTTCCGGATCCATTCCTTACCGCTGCTTTTTTTATGCCAGGCCTTTTGTTGCTCGGTCTGCATTTCCCTGATAAAGCTGGCCGCATCATTACCCTTTATGAGTAATTCTGCACCAGTGGCTTTAGTATGTCGAAGCCTTGTTTGCTGGGAAGAAAAATCAAAGCTTGCTTCTACCTCTTTCAACAACCAGTTCACCATTGCATTACTGCCATCGGGATTACGAAAGCCAATATTGAGGTTTTTATCAAATACGAGTACCGTTGAATCTATCGGTTCTGCACCCGGCGAAGTGGAATAAGAACCAAAATAACTTTTCATTGCTTGCTTTATTTCCGCGGTAAAGATAAGATGTTTAGGGTTTGAAGTCCCGCGTTAGGAGTAGTTTCAAGGCGACACGCCGTTACAGAAATGCAAAAAATCAAAAGAAAGGAAAGCCGGGTATTAAACTTTATACCTCAAACTTTGTAATATGCCCGGAAAACAAAACCTTTGTACCGCTTTGGCAGTTAAGCACCCCCTATTATGGTTCAAGCATATAATTTTCTGGCCTCCTGGCAGTTGTTTCCTGAAAAGGGAACTTACGAACATAACGAAAGACCCAAAAGTGGTATCTATAAAATAGAACCTGTTCCGGACAAGAAAGCATTGGTCATTCATCACAATTGGGTGACCCTGGAAAACAAGGCCTTTGCCTTTAGCTATACCATCAATGCGGATGGTGACCTCAACGATTTTGATAACCATCAATTCGCCGATAAAGTACAGGTAGTTTTTCCTGACAGCATAAGTTTTGAAATTCATTTTTATAAAAAAGGAGAAGTGGTACTACATGTAGTGCATGACATCCTTCCTAACGGTTACTTGAAAATAACACAACAGGGGACAAAAGAGAATGGAACAGCGTATACCAATGCTGAGATATTTCACAAACAACTTAGTGTGCTACCCTATTCTGCTTCCGTTGCCGGGGCGGTCATCAAGGCCAATGAAGAAGGGATTATAAAACACAAAGCACTGACTGCAATGGAGGAGCAAACCAATATGCAGCTCGACCAGATCCGCAAACAGATAGAACTACTGGCTCTCCAGGCACACGAGATACAAAAAAGAAAAGAACTCTCTCTGACGATCTACAGCGCTAAGCTTAGCTTCAAACCCAATATCGGCCAGGTTTATTATCTGTATGAAAAGCATGATGACAGCTTTATGCTCTCCCTTGTTTCTCCAAAGGAATGGGGGGCCAGCGGCCCTTTTAAAAAGTTTGTAGCGGGTGTAAAGCTATTGGCCGATCATACCTGGAAAGAGCTTTAAGATTTGTATTTTTGTTACATGACAAAACTCTCCGTCAACATCAATAAGATTGCGACGCTGCGCAATGCTAGAGGTGGAAATAATCCCGATGTAGTTAAAGCAGCGATGGATGCGCAACGTTTTGGTGCCGATGGGGTAACGGTACATCCCCGCCCCGATGAACGCCACATCCGCTATGAAGATGTGCGGCAGATAAAAAAGATCATCAATATCGAATTCAATATTGAAGGCAACTGTACGGAACAGAAATTTGTGGACCTCGTACTCGAGACCAAACCTGCCCAGGTAACGCTGGTACCTGATACGCTGGGTCAACTTACGTCTGATCATGGCTGGGATACGATAAAAAACAAAGGGTATTTACTGGGCATGATCTCCATTTTTAAAAAAGCTGGTATCCGGGTCAGTATTTTTGTTGATCCCGATATTGCTATGATAGAAGGTGCGGCTGCTACCGGAACGGACCGGATCGAATTGTACACGGAAGGGTATGCAAAAGCATTCGCAGCAAGCTCTCCCGGAACACCGGAACGGGAAGCCGCCGTAAGACCCTATGTAGAAGCAGCAACCAAAGCAAAAGAACTGGGATTGGGTATTAATGCCGGGCATGACCTGGACCTGCAAAATTTAAAATACCTCAAACAAAATATTCCCTGGCTGGATGAAGTGAGTATTGGACATGCCTTGATTTGCGATGCCATTTATCTGGGATTTGAAAATGCCGTACAATTGTATAAAAGACAGCTGCTGTAATGACTCTTGACATTGAAGGTAGAACCGGGTATTAAAACGTAGCCCGGATTAAAATTGTTTGTACCTTTTTAGTGCAAAACATGGACCCTGTTACTTCTGGTAGCAGGTAAAATTAATACCATAAGCCCTATTTCAAACCAACTTAAACAATATGCATACCAGCTCCACCATCAAAACACTACTCGTCTTCGGGCTTGCTTTGTTCATTATAGCCTGTAACAGTTCTTCCGAAAAAAAGAAAAAAGAAAAAGAAAAAATAGTGGATACAACAGTAGGGAATGCTTCATCTGCCAGCGAACCACCAGTCATTAAAATAGATCAACCGATCAAAAAATGTTTTTCAAATGATGGCCTGCAATACAGGACTATTGTCACTATGAAGCTGATTGGTGACCAGGTACTTGGTATGGTAACCACTGAAGAACTGAAAAGTCATAAAAAGGAAACTGCTGATTTTGAAGGCTCCGTCTCCAATAATCAATTAACCATTAAATTTAAAGCTACTCCTCCTCCTTTTGGTAAGGCTTCTGAGTGGACAACAAGGCCCTGGTCCCTGGATACTAAAACTGGTAAGGAAACGCTCCGCATTATTTTTAATGCCAAAAATTACGAGACGAATAAATGGGCAGAGACCGTTTATGAATTCGCACTGGCCGATTGTAAATAATCATTTATTGCTTTGCATATCTGAATTGTTCTCCTTGAAGCAGCGAATGACGACCTGCCAATCCATCCGATTCAATTTGCAGGGAAGAATTTTCAAGAAATATCTCCACGATGCTGGCTTCGATTCGGAAAATAAATTCGTTATAAGATGACTGACTAACAGGGATCATAGAGAACCGTTCAGGATAAAATTCGCATAGCAGGGAAATACCTTGAATGTGTTAGAGAGGAAACTGCACATCCCCATCCTGGGTCATTTGTTGCCAGCTTCCTTCTGCTCCATTTTGCAGACTGCAAAAGATATGGCGAAGAAAGCCCGGATTGCCACCTTCTATTTTTATATTGATAAAATCTTCAGCGGTCTTTTTACTTTCCAGCAAAGTAAAGTCCGCCAGAGGTTTTGGCCGGGCTGTTGAAAATAATTCTTCCCGCTTTCTCTTCCCATTTCCCTTCTCCATGCCGGTCCAATGCACCGTAAGAAAAGAAGAATTGAAAATCGCCAACTGGTTTCAATAAAAATCCGGAGGCCATTTCCCGAACTCTTTCCAGGTAATACTCGCCTGTAAGCGTTGTTGTTTGCGTATTATTTCAACTGATTTCATGTTGCTAAACAGCCTGCCATTCACTATTAACTATTCTCCATTGATTATTCACCATTGACCATTCACTATTCACCATTGACTCCTTCCTCAATTCTCCATCATTACAAAAGCACCCCAGTAATAAGGTTCTTTAAATTTGGTCATCAGTTGCTGTTGTGCCTGCTTGAATGCTTTCTGCTTATCTCCCGTCTTCATCATATTGCTGTAAAAATTATTCATCAGTAGCTGGGTAGCGGCATCGTCTACTTTCCAGAGACTCATCACAATCGCTTCAGCACCGGCTACGAGGAACGCCCGTTGCAATCCATACACTCCTTCCCCGGCTTTTATTTCTCCCAGCCCGGTTTCACAGGCACTGAGAACTACCAGGTTGGTTCCTTTCAGATCAAGGTTCATCGCTTCATAAGAAGTAATGATACCATTGTTATTGCTATCCAGTCCTGCTTTTGATTTATCAGCCTCCGATGCGCCGGTCAGCATAAGCCCCGAACGGAGTAATACATTATCCTTTGCATTATCAGCATGTACCCCGATGGGCCAATTGGTCCTTTCAACATCTTTTAAAAAAAAACCATGTGTAGCAATATGCAGTATCGCAACTTCCCGGGAAGATTTCAGGTTGGTCTCGGTAGCATCACCCTGGATCAATTCTGATACCTGGTAACCCGAGGATTTTAATAGTTTGTTGATCCCATCCACTTCCACTTTGGTACCGGGCAACTGTACAATAACGCCCTTTCCATAATCAGGGAAGCCGATCAGTGTTGCAGTTTTAGGCGCTGATCCTTTCCCTTTATTATTGTTTGTGATCAGGTCACGTGGATTACCCAATAAAATAATATCACATTGGCCGATCAGGTAATCAGTGCCGGCCTTTTTCAGGGTGTACAGGTTGAGTTGATTATAAACACCATCCAGTGATACATAGATATTCTTCTTGCCTTTTACTTCAGCTTCAAACGGTTCCCAGTACTGGGCGTAAGATTGATCATCATTGATCTTATTCTTAATGGAGACCCGGTAGGTTTTTGAATATTTGTTTTCCAGGTCTGTTCCATTGGCAAGCATAACGATCTTTGGCTGCGGGTTGGATTTAGTGATGACCAGGCCCAGGTAACGGCAACCATCTGTAAACACCTGGTCAAAATTCCTTAAGCGGATTATTTCGATCAGGGCCTCATCTCCTTTCAATTCTTTTTGTATCTCGCTCACTTTTGTTTTACCGGTAAAATAAAAATTGGCAAAATCCTTTGAATTGGCTGACAATTTCTTCTCCATCCGGTTCACGTTGGATTCCAGTGAATCAAGATTAACACCCTGCTCCTTTAATTCATCTTTTGAATAGGCATAATAAGCGGTCAGCTGTTCTTTATGATCGATCCAGTCGGCATAGTCCTGTGCCAGTTGCGCATTCCCGGCGGACAGGATCGCTCCACTGATCTTGCGGGTGGAACTAAGCAACAAACCTTTGGTAGCAGCCCTGTATTCAAAGAGGTCAAGGATAATATCTTTATTTACAGCAGTTGCTTCTACTGCAAAATTGTAAAACCGCTGGAAACGGGGAGAGAGGATATCCCAGTATTTTGTTTTTTCCACCTCGCTCATCGGCGCAAAATATTTATTGATAAAGTCCAGAGTCTTTTCCATGGCATCGTGGTAAAGTGGGTAGGCTTTGGCGATATCTTTTTTCTTCCAGTACAGGATGGCCATATCTTCTTCTGATTGCACATACAGCGGGTGACTGGTGCCTAGCGAAGTTTCCCTTACCTGTAATACTTTTTGTAAAAGTGGCTCTGCTTCTGCATAACGGCCTTTGTAACGGTAAAAATTTCCCAGGTCGCTGATCACTTTTGCATAGGCTGGTCCATTTTCTCCCAACGTTGTCTTATAGATCTCAGCCGACTTCTTCAGCATATCTTCCACCCGGTCTTCCCGTTTCATCAGCATGGCTAGGATGGCCACATTATTCAGCATATTGGCGAACTCGGGTTTACCTCTTTCCAGTTTTTTTTCTAATCCCTGGTAGATCTTTTCGGCTTCTGTATATTTTTCCATCTGCTGGAATAACAAGGCCAGGTTAGAAAAAAACTTAAGATGATTTTTAGCTTTGGTAACTTCTACTTTACCGGCAATCTGCAGGGCTTCCTGCATCAATGCTACAGCTGCCTCATACCGGCCCATGGACTGGAACAGCATCGCCTGGTTATTTAATACGATCGCATAAGGCATTGCCTGCTGCAACTTATTGGCTTTGATAACGGCCAGGGCTTCCGTAAATTCTTTTTCTGATTCGTTGTACTGGCCAAGATTATAATGGAGTACAGCATAATTATTAAGTGATGCGGCTACTCCCATGTTGTTTTTTCCCAGTTTTGATTCCCGGAGTTCCAATGCCTGGGCTGTAAATTTTTCAGCTTGTGCAAAACGACCAGTCGTTGTATAAAGCAGTCCTTTACTGGCAATGGTCTTCATATAACTAAGCTCACTGGTACGGTAGGCCTTTTCAAAATAAAATTGAGCGGCTTTTAATCTTTTCTCTGCAAATACATAACGGCCCATCGCATACGCTGACTGGCCCATTTGTAAATTAAGGGTAGCTGTTTCTTCATCATCAATATCCACATCGCGGTACAGGGAGCGGGCAATACTTCCCAACTTTAAAAACTTAGCTCCAAATTCACCCCGGCCCTGCCCGCCGAACAGTCCTGAGTTATCACTTAAAAGGATTGCATAATCAATATCCGTGGAATCAAAATCTGCTTTAATACCGTCCAACTCACCGCGGACGTTGTTCCGGGCTTTCATTTTTGCATCATACTTGGCATCGTTGACTTCGCCTTTACCTTTATCTACTACTTTATCTTTTAGTCGTTTTAATATCTGGGCGGGTGCATGAGCGGACAGGAAAAGGAATGCGAGGGCAAACAGAATTTTCATACACGAATTTTAGGGGGTTAAATCTGTTTCGAAATTACAGTAAATAATTGTTAACAGCCCAACGCCTCTGCCTTATATCCTTAGTTCCGGCTTTTCATCCGCGACATTTAACACTTATAATAATAGGGCGCTCCGCTGCTGTTTTCTTCGTTAGCTTGGTAATACAAAAACTATAATTAATGAAAAAGATGATGATAAGCCTGCTGGCAGTTGCCTGTACGGCGGCTTGTTTTGCACAGATACCACTCACGGTAGCACCGAGTGGCGGTAATAAAAAAGCATCTGTCAGTGAACGGATTGGCCTTACAGATGTATCCATTCATTACGACCGTCCTGGTGTAAAAGGCCGTGAAGGAAAAATATGGGGGCAATTGGTGCATGCCGGTTTTGTTGACCAGCAGTTTGGATCCTCCAAAGCAGCTCCCTGGAGGGCCGGGTCCAATGAGAATACTACTTTCAAATTTTCCAGCGATGTAAAAATTGAAGGGCAAGCTTTACCCGCCGGTAAATATGGATTCTTTATCGCTTACGGGCCGGAAGAATGCATTTTGATCTTTTCAAAGAACAGTACTTCCTGGGGCAGCTATTACTACAGTGAAAAGGAAGATGCTCTCCGTGTAAAAGTTAAACCACAGGCATTGGACAAATCAGTGGAATGGTTGAAATATGAATTCCAGCAGGAAACAGAGAACAGTGCCGTTGTTGCTTTGCAATGGGAAAAATTGTCCATCCCTTTTAAAATAGAAGTGGATTATGTAAAAGAGCAAATTGAATCATTTCGCCGGGAGCTAAGAACAGAGAATGGGTTTATCTGGCAAAGCTGGGACCAGGCGGCACAATGGTGTGTGAAGCATACTACAAACCTGGACGAAGCCTTGTTATGGACTGACTCGGCCACGAATGGCGGTTTTGGAGGTGAGAAAAGCTTCCAGGCCTGGAGTACAAAAGCGCAGGTGTTGCAAAAATTGGGAAGAGGCCCAGAAGCAGCGGCCGTCATGCAAAAAGCGCTACCCCTGGGAAGCATGAATGATGTACATCAATATGGCCGTCAATTGCTCGGCATGAAGCTGAATAAAATGGCCTTTGATGTTTTCAAAACTAATTTTGATAAATATCCCAATGAGTTTACCACAATGATGGGAATGATACGGGGTAACTCCGCCAATGGCGATTATAAAAATGCCCTGAAGTATGCTAACCTGGCTTTGCCACTGGCACCCACCCAGCAAAAAGCAAGTGTGCTGAATATGATCGATAAACTAAAAGATGGAAAGGATGTGAATTAAAAAACCCGGATAGCATTATAAAGAAAACCATCCGGTGCAGTCGGTTGGTTTTTTATGCACTCTAAAAATAGGTAAATAAATAATCTTCTTAAAATGGTTTAGTCTCACATCCCAGCAACTCACAGAGTTTGGCTTCCAGGGCAGGGCCGCGAAGGTTTTTAGCCACAATCTTACCCTGCGGATCCACTAAAATATTCTGGGGGATACCTTTGATATTATACAGTACAGCCACTGAATTACTCCAGAACTGCAGATCACTAACATGTGTCCAGGTCAAATTGTCTTCCTGGATAGCATTTACCCATTTAGCTTTTTGACCGGGCCTGTCCAATGATACCCCCAGTACTGTAAAGTTCTTCGGGCTGAATTTTTTATAATTCTCAACAACATTCGGGTTTTCTGCCCGGCAGGGTCCGCACCAGCTGGCCCAGAAATCAACGAGTACATATTTACCCCGGAAAGAAGAAAGCGCTATCGGTGTACCAGTAGTGTCGGGTTGTGAAAAATCCAATGCTTGTGTACCTACAGCCCCGATCTTGCTTTCGGCAATAAATTGCTCCAGCTGGATGCCGGTTTCTGTCTTTTTGATTGTTTCGTCCAATGAATTGAACCTGTTTTCAAGCATCACAATATCTTCATTGAAGGAATAAGTAACATTCAGGATGAAGGGAGCAACCACGGATTTGGGTTTATCCTTAATAAATTTGTCAATCGATTTTTGCACCTTATCCTGCGTATTATTATAGGCGGTCACCAGCTTATCCCGTTCTGCACCGGGCATCGTGGCATTCAATGTAGTGGCCTGTGAACTTAATTCCTTTGCCATGGGCAAAAAATCTTTGATGAACCCGGCAAAATCTTTATGTGATGCTGAGCCTTCGATCTCGAATACCGGCGGCTGCATTTTTTTTGACTTGAAAGAGATGATGGAGTTCTCTACATAAATCTCAACGGGCTTATCTCCTTCGATGATCAGGAAACAAAGTACCGGCTCTTTCACGTTGCCATTCAGCGTAAACTTTGATTTCAGCGATTTGGCTTTGGCCATCTCCACATTCTCGCCGTTTTTATAGAGCAATACTTCTGTTCCATCCGGGTAACCGTCCAGTTTACCTTCGATTGTAAACCCTTTGGGATTTTGAGCCATCAAAGCCAGGGGGGCCAATACTAAAAACAGGAGTAATTTTTTCATATTCATATTTAAATAAAATTAATTTTCATAAAGTACTACTGCGTTCTTTTGGAAAAGAAAGTTGTAGTTAACCGATACGGGTAAACCGGATCAGCATACAAATTTATACAATCCTTCCGGATAGCAAAACCCCGCTCAGCCCAAAATGGACGAAAGAAAGGATTTTGTGGCTGCATTAACATCCCCGCTGTGTTCCAATGCTTTAATATAGGCGCTACCGATAATGGCACCGTCCGCCAGCAGACAAACGGCATCGAAAGACTGTTTATTGCTGATACCAAAGCCCACCAGCACGGGATTTTTCAGCTGCCAATTTTTCAACCGGAGCAGATATTCTTCCGTATTGGGTGCTTTTTTTTCACTGCCGGTTGTAGAAGAGGAGGAAACGGCATACAAAAACCCGGTGCTCAGGCTATCTAATTTTTTTACCCGTTCTTCCGCTGTTTCGGGTGTAACCAGGAAAACAAAATCGAGTCCATATTTTTTAATGATAGCACCAAACTCAGTTTCAAATTCATATTCAGGCAGATCGGGCAAGATCAAACCATCGATACCCACCTGAGCAGCAGCAGCGCAAAATTCTTCAAAACCGTATTGCAACACGGGGTTCATATAACCCATTAATATGACCGGGATAGAAATGTCTTTCCTGAAATCTTTAAGCTGTTCAAACAGCCTTGCAATCGTCATTCCATTTTCCAGGGCAATGCTTCCGCTCTGCTGAATCACCGGGCCATCTGCTAATGGGTCGCTATAGGGCATACCGAGTTCGATAATATCCGCACCATTTTGTTGCAGGGCTTTCATTACTTCGAGCGTCGAGTTTAAATGAGGATAGCCTGCGGTGCAATAGACATTGAGTATGCGACCCGTCTTCTTCTGAAATGTATTTGCTAATCTGCTCATATTTATTATTGACTTCACCTCAACCCTTTCATTGAGAAGAGGGAGAAGAGAACCCGAAAGTTTTATTTTTCTGTAGCTTTTCTGATTTCAATTAATACAAATGAAATATTATTTTCTACTTCACTATTTCTAAATCGTATCACTTTAATTCCGGACCATTTTAATTCATACGTTCTGGCTTCATCATATTGTGCATTCATCTTATCATCATGCACAGCTCCATCCAATTCAACAACTAATTTCTTTTCATGGCAATAAAAATCTGCAATAAACTTATCAATCGGATGCTGCCTCCTGAATTTTAAATTATCGAGTCTCCTATTTCTCAAATACTCCCACAAAATCTTTTCAGCTTTCGTTGCAGATTGACGAAGTTCTCTTCCATATTGATATAATTTCCCAATTGTTCCTTTATGTAAGTTATCGTTATACGGGTCCGTGATACTTTTTATTTAAGACCTCACCCTCTTACTACTCCGATCTTTTTAGACTCCGCCTCCCTCTTATCCAGGAGAGGGGAGAAAGACTCTGTGAATTAAATAAATTTTCGTTCGGGTGAGGTCAAAGATGGCTCATATACGTCGCCAAATCCTTATCCCCCCTCCCACTCAAACAAATCACCACCACATCTTCTTTCTTAAATTTCATTTCTTTTAACGCCGCAAATGCATGTGCCGTTTCCAATGCCGGAATAATTCCTTCCAGCTTCGACAGTTCAAATGCAGCCGCCAATGCTTCATCATCCGTAGCACTCATAAAAGTGGCTCTGCCGGTTTTAAATAAGTTAGCATGTAACGGACCAATACCAGGATAATCCAAACCGGCAGATATACTATGGGGTTCCACCACTTGCCCGTCTTCCGTCTGCATCAGCAAACTTTTGCTGCCGTGTAAAATACCGGGCTTTCCCAATGCAGTAGTAGCAGCACTCATTCCGCTATCCACACCATGACCAGCCGCTTCCACGGCGATCAATTGTACATTTAACTCATCCAGGAAATGATAAAAAGCTCCCGCTGCATTACTGCCACCACCCACACAAGCCATTACATGAGTCGGTAGTTCATTGCCGGTCTTTTCCAGTAATTGCTTCCGTATCTCTTCGCTGATCACGCTCTGAAATCTCGCCACCATATCCGGATATGGATGCGGCCCTACTACGCTGCCGATGATATAGTGTGTATCATCGGGGTGATTGATCCAATCCCGGATCGCTTCATTTGTGGCATCCTTCAACGTTTTGCTGCCGCTGGTAGCCGGTATCACCGTAGCACCCAGCATTTTCATTCTCGCTACATTCGGCGCCTGCCGTTCAATATCCTTTTCTCCCATGTACACAATGCACTCCACTCCTTTCAAGGCACAGACGGTAGCTGTAGCCACTCCATGCTGGCCAGCACCTGTTTCGGCAATAATTCTTTTCTTGCCCAATCGTTCCGCCAATAAAATCTGGCCAACGGTATTATTAATTTTATGTGCACCGGTATGACAAAGGTCTTCCCGTTTCAAATAAATCGTGGTACCAAATTGTTTGCTCAATCGTTCTGCCAGGAACAATGGCGTTGGTCTGCCCACATAATCCCGCAACAAGTATTGGAATTCTTTTTGAAAAACCTCGTCATACATAATTCCCAGGTACTTCGTCCGCAACTCTTGTACATTCTGATGCAGCATCTCTGGGATGTACGCCCCACCGAAGGAACCGTAGTAGCCTTGTTCGTTTGGTTTTTTGTATGATTGTGTTGTTGTCATTTTATATTTTTTATGAATCAGCTTCAGTGCTACTATCATCGTCTGTTGCAAGTTTATCCTGAGAAAACGAAGGGCACTCTTCAGGGTTCGGTAATTCTATTCAGCTACTTTTAAGATTGGGATAATTCCAAAGTATCCATCGCAAAAATATACTTCGCTGTATTTATAGCAATTTCATTACGCATTGAAATTTTATTTATTACATCACTACCGTCTTGTTAATAGTTAGTTTAGTTCTTTGAAAATATTGCTGGATAAGGGTTTCAGAGCTTTTAATTTCAAACGATTTGAAATGATTTGGA
>JAWXCO010000143.1:0-42973 GCA_034408705.1 Bacteroidota bacterium | reverse complement strand
TACCTGCATATTTGTGAAGGTGCTACAAGGCTGAGCGACGGAAGAACTGATGCCACCAGTGGTAAACTGATCAGTTACCTGGTTACTGATTTTATTAAAATGCAAATGGCAGGAAAATAGGTGTGAAAAAACGTATCATCGTTTTTGTATTGCGTATTTTATTTGCCATCGCAGGTGCGATACCGATATATTTCGAATTTCTCGGTAAAGGGGATCAGTCGTATATGGACACCTCTTATTTTTCTTATGGTACACTGTTCCTCGGTATTGGCCTGCTAATGGTTGCTTTTGAAAAGAAAATGAAACCAACTGAGAAGGATACTGGTTCTAACCCGAAATAATAATGGTGGTCATTTCATTGAAGTAAAAGCTATTGGCAGTCGTCTGCTCCGTTTAGTTTTTTAAAAAGCTGTACGGCAGAACTTTCTCTTATTTCCTGGCAGTAGACATTATTGGCAAAGGCACCACTTTGGAAGGTGAGCTATATATAGTATTTTTTACCAGCTTTTATGTTGACCGCTAATTTTTCCGCATTATTTTTAGATTTCTTTCCTGTAAACTGAACTGAAAACTTATGTACGCCTGAGGCAATGAGATGGGCGGAGTAATAGTTGTTCATCAACTTGCAAACAGGAATATCGTCAATAAAAACATTAAAAGGTACGCCTCCACCGGTGAAACCAGTGGAACGCATTAAAAAAATAGTGCCATTTTCATTTTTTTCTGAATCGTTATTTACTTTTTGCGATATGCACAGAGCAGAAAACAAGCAGGGAAAAATAATTAATACTAAACGCATGGTAAAAATTATTGCTTGTTAAAATGTGGGGCCGTAAAGTTTTATATCTGATTTGTCAAAAGCTTTTTTGAAACGGGTCAGTAGTTTGGCAGCTTCTGCTGTTTTCTTCTCAGCGGTCAATGCCTGCCATATCCCAAACAACGCCCATCCATTTTCCTGGTTGGTCAGCAGGTCTTGCTGTAGTGTAGTGATAGCTTCTTTGAAACGCCCCGCTTTTATCAATGCATTCCCGAGATAATGCTTGGGGTTAAGTAACCAATCTCTTGGTTCATCATACACCATATTTTCTTCGATGGTCACGGCTTTTTTAAAAGCAGCCACGGCATCGTCATATCTTTTTTCTTTCAATGCGATAGTCCCGGATAAAATATGATCGGCGATCATGGCCCCGTTTATGGCCGGGGAAAAAGGTGACATGGGGATCGCAAGGCTGCTGTCTTTTTCCAATTGTTGCAGCTGTTCCAGTTCGTACCGGGCTTCGGCCAGCCTTGCCTGTTGCACTAATGCCATTCCTCTTCCAAAACGATAAAGAATTGTTGAATAGACCTGCGAAAAATTGGGTTGTGGATGGAGTAATAACTGGCCCCAGTTACCAAAACGCACATCTACCAGCACGGGTGACATATGAATGTATTGAACGTAATTGCCAAGTCCTCCCGGAATGGACAGGTAATCGTTGGGAATACTGTTGGCTGTTTCCCTTGCTGAAAGTGAGGAATAAGAAGAACGCCCGGCCAGCATAGCAGTATTGGTCTTCATGTGAAGGTTGTGTATCAGGTAAAGAAAATCGTTACCGGTGACAGGTGCATACAAAGGAATTATTTTCTTATAGCTTTTAACGGCTGCTTCATTGACCAAAGAACCCTTGCCATACTGACCGGTGCGTAAATAAATATGGGATGGCATATGAACCGTATGCGAAAGACCGGGTGTCAGCTTTCCCAATCTATCTGCACTGGGAATTGCTTTGGCCGCAAAAGGCGAGGGTTCCATCACATGAATGTAATAATGATTGGCGCCCGGATGGTTAGGTTTTTTTGCCAGTAACTTTTCCAGCACTGTTCTTATCAACGGTGTCCAGGGTTTGGGTGTACCATCATTTTTCCACAAGTCCCAGGGATGTTGCAACATCAATGCATCGGCATACAAAGCAGCCACATCAGCATCGGCAGGATACTGTTCATAGGCTGCTTTCATTTGATCAACATACAGTTGATTCAGGTCTTCTCTTAATTTCGCAGAGTCAACTGAATAGCGGACCTGCTGTGCCCGAATTAATATTTTTTCTTTTGCAGATGCTTTATCTATCGCGGCAGCTGCCAGGTCAAGGGCTATTAATGCATCGGGTGATGCGGCATAACCCACATCATTAATATTAGGACCATAAGCCAGAGCTTGTGCCCAGTGAACCATCGCAGAACCGGGATCAAATTTTGCTGCCTTTTTAAAAGAAGCCATGGCTTCAATGATATGGAAGCTGTAATACATATTGATGCCCTGGTTAAAATAAAACTGGGCGCTATCATTAGCCGTGCTGATCTTCCATTGGTAATTACCAGCACCGGGAATAATAGGGATCGATGTTTCTTCCAGCCATTCTTTTAATTCCTCCCAATCCGGACCACAGCGTACAATATTTTTCTTTTTAAAGGATTGGATTTTTTCTACGGAAACAATGCTGGTAACGTTATTTTGTACACGGAAAGCCAGTAAAGCAGTGATAAATGCCAGCATAGTCAGCAATAGCAGTCTCGATCTCATGATGCTTGGTTTAAAGCAATAAAAAGGTACGTCAATTTTTGACGATACTAACAGCTTTAAAATACTTATTAACTGTTTGCAAAAAATTATGATTGCCGGACTTCCAACTCCATTATTTTCTCAAACAATTGTTCATATTCTCCGTTGAGTTGTGTAAGGTCGTCTCCTGCTTTTTTGTAAGCAGCCTCTGCTTGCTGAAATTTTATTTTGTCAGAGTAAGTGGCGGGATCAGATAAGGAGGCTTCCAGTTCGTTTTTCAGTTTATTCTGTGCAGCAACCCTTCCCTCTACTTGCTGAAATTGCTTCTGTACCCTTTGCAATTCTTTTTTACTGTCTTTGTCGATAGCGGTGTTAGTATGTTTTTGAATAACTGGAGCAGGCTTTTTTGGCTCTTCCTGTTTCCTTTTTGCTTCCTGCCCTTTACCGGCAATATTCTTTGTCCCTTGTGTTTTTGCTCCTTGCGACTTTTTCGAATCTGCTTCCTGTTTAGCCATTCTCTCTTTCCAGGCCACCCATTCTTCATAGCCACCTTTAAATTCTTTTATCTCGTGATCAACAATCTCCCAGATCTTATTGGCTGTTTTGGAAACAAAATAACGGTCATGGCTAACCAGAATCATGCTGCCCTGGTATTTATCCAGCGCATCGATGAGCAGGTCGCAACTGTGCATATCAAGGTGGTTGGTAGGTTCATCCAGCATGAGGAAGTTGGCTTTACTGACAATTACTTTGGCCAATGCTACCCTTGCTTTTTCACCACCACTTAATATTTTAATTTTCTTATCGGCATCATCACCACTGAAAAGAAAACAGCCGAGCAGTCCCCGCAATTCCAGGTCATTCATCTGGCTGCCGCATTCTTTCATTTCATCCAGGATGGTATTATTTACATTCAATGCTTCCAGCTGGTGTTGCGCATAAAAACTTTCTTCTACATTATGTCCCCATTTCCGTTCGCCCTCACTGAAATTTTCCACCCCGGCAATAATCCGCAACAGCGTTGACTTTCCTTTTCCATTGGCACCGATCAAAGCGATCTTATCATCCCGATCTATCTCGATCGTTGAATTTTCGATGATCACATTTTCACCAAAAGCCTTCGACACATTTTTTAATTCCACAAGCACCCTGCCCGGTGTTTTATCTACCCGGAAGTTGATACGGATATTCGGTCGTTCTATTTCTGACTCTTCGATTCGTTCCAGTTTGTCCAGTTTCTTCATAATACTCTGCGCCATGGCCGCCTTACTGGCTTTGGCCCTGAACCGTTCTACCAGCCGTTCATTCTGGCGGATGTAATCCTGCTGGTTCTCATATGCCTTTTGCTGCATTTCTACACGGATGGCTTTTTCTTTTTCATAGTAATCATAATTGCCATTGTAAATATGCAATTGCTGCTGGTACACTTCCACGATTTTGGTCACCATCCGGTTCAGGAAGTATTTATCATGACTTACAATCACTACTGAACCCTGGTAATGCAGCAGGTATTTCTCCAGCCATTCGATGGAAGGAAGATCAAGGTGGTTGGTCGGTTCATCCAGTAATAACAGGTCGGGCTGTTGTAAGATCATTTTGGCGAGTAACACCCGCATTCTCCATCCTCCGCTGAATTCTTTATAGGGTCTTTTCAGATCTTCATTGGGAAAGCCCAATCCCTGCAACACTTCTTCGGTCTTGTGATGAATATTGTAACCACCCAGTGTTTCTAACTCGTGCAGTTTATCGCTGTATTCATGCAGTGTTTTTTCATCGCCGGTCTTTTCCAGCTCGATCCCCAGTTCCTCAATTTCTTTTTCCAACTGGAGCACTTTTTCAAAAGCACTGAGTGCAACCTGCAGGATGGAGTCGTTGGTATCAAAACTCAACAGGTCCTGGTGGAGGTAGCCAATAGATGTGGTCCGGCTTCTTTCTACAGTACCGGCGGAGGGCACGAATTCACCCACCAATAACTTGAGAAGGGTTGATTTACCCGTCCCGTTATAGCCAATAAGGCCGATCCGCTCACCCGGCTGGATATGCCAGGTTGCTTCTTCCACAATTGCTCTTGCACCAAATTCGAATGTTACGTTTTGAAATCCTGCCAGCATAATAATGTAAATGAGGCGCAAATTTAGGCATTAAATACCGCACACGGATGACAGGGATGGGATAGATTTACACAGATTTCAATAGAAGAGCTAAAACCAGGTAACTGATAAGCAGCAAAACACGACCGGGTCCTGTCATCCGAACTCCTGTACTATCTTTGCAGAGCAAACAAAAAGGAGTGCCTGTTTGTAATTAGTGCTATGTATAAATTTATCTGTTCCGTACTGTTGTGGTGTCTGTTAAATCCGGCCCTTGGTCAAAATTCAGGTACCCCAAATCGCTATACGTTGAATGGATATATTAAAGACAGCCTCACCGGTGAAACGATCATTGGAGCTACAGTATCGGTGAGCGGACAGTCCAAAGGAGTGGCGAGTAATCAGTACGGTTTTTACTCCCTGACACTGGATGAAAGAAATTATTCACTCACCGTATCACATGTATCTTATATAGGTAAATCGGTCGTCATCGATCTGAAAAATGACCAGTCCCTCAACTTTGATATTGTTTCCAAATCATCAGCGCTTACTGATGTGGTAGTCTACAGTAAACGGCGTGATGGCAACGTAAAGAATGCACAGATGGGCAAGATCGATCTCTCCATCGGCCAGATCAAAAACATTCCTGCCTTTATGGGTGAAGTGGACCTGCTGAAGGCTATACAATTGTTGCCTGGTGTCCGCAATGCAGGGGAAGGGAATGCCGGTTTTTATGTACGGGGTGGCGGACCCGACCAAAACCTGATTATGCTCGACGATGCCGTGGTGTACAATACCGGGCACCTGTTCGGGTTCTTTTCTATTTTTAATTCAGATGCGATTAAAAATGTATCACTGATCAAAGGGGGGATGCCGGCACAATATGGCGGAAGACTTTCTTCCGTGGTGGATGTGACCATGAAAGATGGTAATATCAATAAACTACAGATGGATGGGGGAATCGGTCTAATTGCCTCCCGCTTTTCCATCCAGGGCCCCTTGAAAAAAGATAAAGCCTCTTTTATCATTTCTGCCCGCAGAACCTATATCGATGTATTGGCAAAACCTTTTATTAAAAAGACCAGCAGTTTTTATGGTTCAGGTTATTTCTTTTATGACCTGAATGCCAAGGTCAATTACCGCTTCTCTGAAAAAGATCGTTTATACCTCAGCGGTTATTTTGGAAGGGATGTATTCGATTTTAATAATGCCAAACGGAACTTTAAGACCAATATTCCCTGGGGTAATTCAACAGCTACGCTGCGCTGGAATCATGTATTTAACCGGCGTCTCTTTAGTAACACTACGTTAGTGTATAATGATTATAAGTTTTCTTTTAATGCAAAACAGGAAAGTTTTGAGATCGGTCTTTATTCAGGTATTAAGGATGGAACTATAAAAACGGATTTTGATTATTACCCGCTTCCCAATCATAAATTAAAATTTGGCGGTCAATTAACCTATCACCGTTTTACACCCAATGTAGTAAGCGGCCGGCAGGATTCAATCATATTCACCCCCAACAATGAAGGGTTGAAGTATGCTGCTGAATCCGCTGTCTATATACAGGACGATTGGGAAATAGGGGAGAAATGGAAAGTGAATTATGGGTTGCGCTGGAGCAGTTTTACACAATTGGGGCCTTATAATAAATATACCCGGGATGCAGATGGTAATAAGCTAGACAGCACAAAGTATAAAAGCCTTCAACCTGTTAAAACCTATGGAGGTTTTGAACCCCGTATCACTATCCGGTATGCGATCAATGATGAAACATCCGTCAAGGCAGCAGTGACAAGGAACTACCAGTACATCCATCTCGTTAGTAACTCAGGCAGTACATTGCCCACCGATCTCTGGGTGCCGAGTACCTATATTGTAAAACCACAAATCAGTTGGCTCTACTCGGCTGGGTTGTTTAAGAATTTTGCGGATAACAAATATGAAACATCCCTGGAATTGTATTATAAGGATATGCAGAACCAGGTGGAGTATAAAGAAGGTTACACACCCTCGCTTAACGACCCGGAAAATGAATTTGTGTTTGGTAAAGGATGGAGTTATGGAGCTGAGTTCCTGGTCAATAAATTGAAAGGAAGGCTAACGGGCTGGATCGGGTATACCTTATCCTGGACATGGAGAAAATTTCCTGATCTGAATGATGGCGAAAAATATCCTACCAAATTTGATCGTCGTCACGATATGTCTATTGTGACCAACTACGAGGCTGGCAAAAAGTGGAAATTGGGTGCTGTATTTGTTTACGGTACTGGCAATGCGATTACATTACCTGAACGTTTCTATATTATTAATGGTGTACTTACCCAGGAATACAGTAAACTAAACCAGTACCGGATGGAAGCTTATCATCGCATCGATGTATCAGCTACGTATACGCCGATTCCAAAGAAAAAAAGAAAGGTGACGGGCTACTGGGTATTTAGTATTTACAATTTGTATAGCCGGCTCAACCCTTATTTTATCTATTTTGACCAGAGCGGTAGTCCGGCTACCGGCGATCTGAAAGTTGAGGCAAGACAGGTTTCATTATTCCCGATTTTACCGGCAGTCACCTGGAATTTTAAGTTCTAATAACTTTTTACCACGGAAAGATCAGCGATGTAAAGGGAAGATGTACTGTTGTGTAATGGCCCGCCTTTCTGCATCCTTACCGAAATAATTCTTTATGAAAAAGTTCTTAGTCCTCCCTTTTATCCTGCTTACATTGTTTTCCTTTTCCGGGCAGGTTGCTGGTTCAGCCAGTAGGGAAAAACATATTTGTCCTGTTTGTAAAAGCGATAAAGATGTTGTCCCGATTGTTTACGGCAAGCCAGGTACTGAATTAATTCAAAAGGCTGAAAGAGGTGAATGCCGCCTTGGCGGATGTGTGATTAGTGAAAACAGTCCCCGGTATTATTGCAAAAAAGATAAAAAAGAGTTTTAAGACAACTTTTTTGCCTGCCATCAACTTGTTCACGCAGGAGGGTGGCAGGTATTTTTTTGGTACAAACTCCTAAAGCCTTAGCTTTATCACTCCTTCCAATACCTGTTAATATCCGCTGATCTGTCCCCGCCAGAATATTTTAACCATTAAACCACTTACATGAAAAAGTATTTTCTGAATGACGGGACCGGACAACAGGGCCCTTTTGACCTGGAGGAATTAAAATCAAAGAACATAACAGCTGAAACACTGGTCTGGTATGAAGGATTGCCGGAAACGACCAAAGCAGGCCAACTTGATGAGCTAAAAGATTTCTTTCTAGTTACATCTCCTGCTGTTGTTGCTCCTGTTGACGTGCTAGTAGAAAAGCCTGCTGAAGAAATATTAATTGAAGAATCAGTTACGCCAGAACCAATAGTAACAACAACTGAAGCTGCCGTTACCACCGCTGATGTAGCTACACCTGCTGCAGCAACGGCTACCAAAGTAGTAGCTGCCAAAAAAAGCACCGCCTGGTTATCCTGGGTATTAACATTACTGGTACTTGGGGGTGCTGGTTATTTTGTGTACCAGGACATGGAAAAGAATAAAGCACCTGATAGCTCATTAGGGAAAACCGAAGCAACTACAGATAGCACAACAACTACCGTTCCTACTACTACGGAACTGGAAACGGACACGGACACGGCCACATCACCTGATGTTACATCGACCAATTCCGCTGATACAGCTGTTACTACCAGCACAACAGATCCGGTGACTACCACCACAACTACAACTGCAACTACCAATACTACGACAGCAACTACCAATACAGCTCAGCAAACGGCTGCAAAGAAGGCCGCTGCAAAAAAAGCAGAGGATGAAAAAAAGAAACAACTGGCAATAGCCGCGCAGAAAAAAGCAGATGCGGACCAAAAAAAACAGCAAGCCGCCCAGGCAGCTATCGTAGCCCGGGAAATGGAAATGCGGAATAACTGGCCTAAATATATATCCGTTGGTAACCTGAACTATGAAACTAAGGGCGATGGTGTCAAAGCTTTTGATGTTCCTGTATATAACGGCACTGATGCTACATTGGATAAGGTGACGGTGCGGGTCGAGTATACAAAAAAGAGCGACAGGAAAATAGTCAAGACGGAAACGATAACAGTTTATAATATACCTCCAAGATCAACCGTAAACGGGAAAGCCCCGGAAAGTAAGAAAGGGGATAAAGCGAATGTGATACTGACAGGAATGATCTCAAGGAAATTACATTTCTGTTTTCCACAGAATAATGGGAATGCGGCTGATCCTTACTACTGTAATTAAAAATATAATTATATTGAAATGGCTGTCCCCGCAACAATAAGCGGGGACATTTTTTTGTAAACTACCTGACGCAACAAAACCTGCTTGCGCAGGCTTTATGCTCAAATTTGATCTGAATTCAAAATTGTTTGCATATGTAATTTAGTACGACTTCATGTGATAGCAACTCAATACTGTATGTTTATTTCATTTATACTCCGCTTATTTAGTTCTGCTTAGTCTTTACACTTAGTTATTTGTTGTTTAGATTATTATTATTGATCTGACGCAAGCAAAAACAAAAAACATGCTGATAAAAACAATCGTTTACAAAAAAACAGGGCTTTCGAAAGCTCTGCCAGTTTCAAAAAGCTGAAACTGATTAATAAGCAAGTTGCTAGGACTAAAGGTATATTCCCGGATAGCCAGACCGTTTATTGGACAATGATCTTATTGGTCACGTTCACTTTATTTATTTCACTGGAAACTCTCAGCAAATAATTCCCTTTAACAGACAGCTCGGGGAATCTGATCTCTTCTATCTGTGCTTCGCTGCTGACGTTTACTTCTTTGGTAGTGATCAGTCTGCCAGAGAGGTCCAGCAACTGTACCTTGACTCGTCCTGGTATAAGTTCTTGTAGGGTGACCATTGGCCTTATCCAGCTCCTGGTCAAGATTCACCACTTTTCTTTGGGCGATATTTTGCGAAGGGGTGGTAGTGAAGGTGGCAATAGTTGTAGTGCTCTTACTGTTAGTAAGATCCTTTTTCACCACAGGTTTCCCTGTCGTTGCATTCAGGGCTTCGGTTTCCTGTTTACTGTCGTAAATAATTTTTATCACTGTTCCGGTGCTTACATTGACCAATCTTACTTCCCTCCAGCTTTTGCCGCCTTTTTCTGCGGCAGTAATGGCATAGCCTGTAGTTGTTTTGGAAGATTTGCTACTTTTTTGTGCTTGTAAAACAGAAATGAAACCGGTCATTACAATAAGGAGTAGAATTTTTTTATACATGGCATTAAGGTTTGTAAATTTAAACTACGATAGTTTTCGTTGGCATTAAAAAATTGTGACGAAACCCTTTTTTGGGGTTTTTAAAGGAAGAATCGAGGCTTGCCCGGTTTAAATTGCAGTATATCTAAAATAAATTTTTTAGATTTATAGTCATTTCAGCCTGATAGCTAAACCCGACATATGAAATTGCTCAGCAAACCCTTTATGTTTCTCGCCCTCTTACTTTTCAGCCTTGAAAGCTATTCCCTTACTATATATGAGATCAGCTATGAATTTAAAAACATTACCGAGTTTCCCAAATACACCGCGATGCTGGTACGATATGGTAACGGTACTGGTTTTATGCGGGTAAAATATTCCAATAAGGCCAATACCGAGACTTACCTGGTGGATATGCAGTTCAATGAAGTGGAAGGCCGGTCGAAGATCGATGGACTGCCGCACCTGACGCTTCAGTTCAAAGGCGAAAACCCGAAGTATATAAAAAATGGAATTTCCACCAAACAGGAAGCTTACAATCCAGATATTCTTTGGTTTAAGAAAGAAAGCACCGATAAAAATTTTAAACCCTGGGGTGTCACTTCTCTCAATGAGAATGGAACCTTTGAGTATGGTAAAATACTTTCTGTAAATGTGATCAATACGGCGGACCTGAATAAAGCGTTTGTAAAGAATTATTTTTTGGAAACAGAATCTTTCTATACCAATTTATTTAAAACGAACCCAACAAAAACTGTCAAGTCCAAACCCGTTGCCATTACCAATCCTACTAATCCTACCCCCCCCGTAACAACGGCTGCCACACCCACCAAACTTCATTTTATTTTAGTAGCCAATACCAACGATCCCCGTATCGGTTATAGCGTGCAAAAAGATGTTGTCAATATTACCAGCCAGGTAAAAGATGTTGCTACCTTCCTCAGTCTCCCCCTGAATATGGTGGAGATAAGTGGAGCGAATTTTGGTAAAGCCAACGTGGAGACAGCGGTGAGTAGCCTGAACCCGGGAACGAATGATATCGTTATTTTTTATTACTCGGGTCATGGTTATAGCAATGACCGGAATGCTGCTGAAGCCTACCCGCAGTTCGATCTCCGGCAGAGTCGCTTTGACGATGTGCTCGTTGCAACACTTAATGCGTCCGAAGTATTTGCAAAAATAAAAGCTAAGAATGCCCGCCTGAACCTGGTCATTACTGACTGCTGTAATTCGAGCCTGGGTTTATTAAAACCGGAAGGAAAGAATTTTGCCCTTACCACCAAATCACTGGTGAGCTGGGAAAAATCATATTGCTATGACCTGTTTATGAAATCAAAAGGGACCATCATTGCCACGGCAGCAAAAAAGGGGCAATATGCTTATGGTAATACGGATGTGGGCGGTTATTTTACTTCCAACCTTATTACTGCAATGGAGAAATACCTGAGTAAATTTCAAACATCCACACCCACCTGGCAGGAGATCATTGCAGAAGCTCAGACCACCACTGTCAGCCTTAGCCTTACCAATTTGTGTACCGCTAATACTACCTGCCGGCAAGACCCGGTGTTTGCCATAAGTATGAACAAATAAAAACCGTGTCAGTTCTACTGACACGGTTTTGAAAATACCTGAAGTATAATTATTTAGTTGTTGAATCTTTGGTCGCTGTTTTGTCATCTGCTTTGGGAGTTTGACTACCCATCATTTTCATCATTTCTCTTGGTTCCATAAAGGCCCAATGCTCGATTGCTTTCCCTTCTTTGAATTTTATTACTTCAATGGCGGTCATATCATAAGGACCTGCCGGCATTCCTAAAGATCCATCGCTGGTACCTGTGTAACGTACCCAGGAGAATACATGATCATCATCGGCAAGGTCTTTTAGTGTTTCCATTTTCTGATCTTTCGTCAGTTTATACATCATAGTGATCATCGCCTTCAGGCTATCACGCCCCATATCACCTTTATCGGTGTGGTCTATAAAATCGCTGGCAACCACGCTGTCAATTTTACTGATGTCGCCGGTGATAAAAGCATCACTTACCACATGTGAAGCGGCAATATTCGCTTTAGCTTTGTCAGACAGGCCACCACTCTCTTCTTTTTTACTGCTGCAGGAAATCAGGAAACAGATCGTTCCTGTAGAAAGGAGGAATAAAAACTTTTTCATGTTGATTATATTTGGTTGTTAAATAATGACAAATAGCAACGTATAGCTCCTTATATAAAACAAGGGAGATTCAAAGGGAGGAAAGAATGTTAAGGTAGAAAATTATTGCGACTTCAAAGTCGTGGCCGGCTTTTCGTAAATAAACCGAACCATAGCATTCTTCTGCTCATCAGAGGTCAGGTAAAGTTGATAGCGTTTTTCCCCGGCATTAATGATCATCAGGGCAGTATTGGGAGGAATAGTACCCTGGTTTTCTCCTACCATAATCACTTCCTGTTCCGGTTTATTCGGATCGATCTTTACAGTAATCGAAACTGGCTTTGAGGAGAGGTACTTATGGCTAACAGCAGGCATATTATTTACATAAACGGAAATTGTATCGCCATCTATTTGCCCATTGTCGTAAAAATCTATTTTTATAGTACCCGTATCGACTTTTATTTCTTTAACCAGCTCTGCTTTTCTTTTAGTGAGGGTAGCGGGAAGTTTAAGTTCTGGTTTGAAAGTAGGTTTATCTAATCGTAAAAGGACAATCGTTCCGGGATCGCAGGCTGTTTTTCCATCCGTGGCTTTGCCGGTCCAGGTCCCCCGAATCTGCTCTTCAGGTCCATCTCCTTTGTGATAGGTAAGCGCATATTTTTTTACACAGGGTACACAATCTTCCTTGATCTTGAAGGTAATGATGCCGTTTTCCTGGATCGAAATGCTATTACTGTCCTTTTTATAAGTGCCTTCAAAATTCTCTTTTACATAATTAAGTGAATCTGAAAAGTGGTAGGCCGTACCAACAATACGGGTACCGGCCACTTGTACCTGCAATTCAATATTGTACACCGGGAAACAAGCACCCGGGGCCATCACCAAACGGCCTTTCCAGATACCATTAATATCCTGTGCCCCCGCAAAGACGGGTATAAAAAGAAGCGGTAGTAAAATAGTTTGTCGGAACATTAGTCAGGAAAAATAAATGAAAATGCGAAAGCGGCCCTAAGATATTACAGAAACGGTAATCATTCCCAATCCCTTTTATGAGGGGCAGCCTGCCGGCCGAATGACATTAATTTGGTTTCTGGTACCTGAATCTCACCACTGCATTTTTCTGCTCTGTGGACGTAATTCGTACATCAAAACGTTGCTCGCCGGATTCAACAACCATGAGAGAAGTATTGGGAGGGATGCGACCCAGGTTTTCTGCAACCATCGTTAATGCATGTTCTGCATTGTCGTCGTCTAGTTTGAAGGTGATAATCAACGGAGTTGCCGTCAGTCTTTTGGAGGAGAGCATTAACTTATTGTCAAGGTAAACTGAAATAGTATCATCGTCGATTTCGCCATTGTCATAGAGTTTGACCGTTACTTCCAGGTTACTTACCAGCAATGTTTTCATTACCTCGTTCGAACGGTTCTTAAGTACAGCCGGTTGGGGTATCGCTACAGTCGGGTTGGTTTTTACAAACGGAGGGGTATTGATTTTTATTTTCGTAGTAGTATCTGTTTTAGGTTTGATGATCACCGGCGGATTGGTTTTTACAATGGGTATGTTCACCGGGGGCTTCGTAGTAACAACCGGCTTATTGACAGTTGGAATAATTGTCTTCGTTTTTAAGGTATCTTTTTTAACTGGTGGTTTATTATAAATGACCGGGGCTGTATTTATTTTACCCCGTAAAAAAGGCTCCACATAAAAATCAGAAGTCGTTACTTTTCTCAGGAACACTTTTCCGCCACCACAATCTCCCCAACTATAGGGATTCGTTTTCCCTTTTACTTCCGGTTTGCCAAGAAACGTACCTTCCAGAAATTCTTCTTTTCCGGATTGACTGTAAAAAAGATCGTAATTCATGATACATGCACCGCTGCCGTCCATGTTCTTTATCTCTACAGTTTTGATCTCCCTTATTTTAAGATTGTTGGACGATTTATTGAAACTGCCCGTCATGGTAGCTTTTCCATAAAACCGAACATCGAGATATGAATAGGAAACCCCCGAAGAGAAGTTAGAAGCGGGGATATTGACCTGGAATTCCAGTTTGTATTTTTCCCCCATGTTGGTAATAAAATAACCCCTCCAGATACCAGTGAGGTTTTGTGCCTGCAGACCATATTGGGCAAAGAGAACACAGCAGGCAATGACCAGTAAATGTTTGTAGAAATTACGCAACATAACAGGATCAAAACTAACGAATAAGTTCGTAATGAATGATTGAACTCCGGCAATAGTTTGTTAATTTTGCCCACCTTTTAAAGCTGGTTGCTGGTTGAAACTTGCTAATAACAGCCTGCCCGCCGACAGTCGCTTTTGAAAGGATAAACTAATATTATTTTACTGTTGGAGGTTTTAGAAGAAGACCCTGGTTATAGCAGCCGGTAACCAACACCCAGTAACAAGTTATTATGATCAATATCACCTTACCAGACGGGGACGTGCGGCAATACGAAAAAGGAATTTCTGCCCTGGAAGTGGCGAAGTCAATTTCCGAAGGACTGGCCCGAAAAGTACTGGCTGCTTCTGTTAATGGGCAGGTATGGGATGCAACAAGGCCTATCGGTGAAGATGCGACGTTGAAATTATTGACCTGGACTGATACAGAGGGTAAGAGTACCTTCTGGCATTCGTCCGCCCACCTGATGGCAGAGGCGGTGGAATCAACTTTCCCAGGTGTTAAGTTCTGGGTAGGTCCTCCTGTTGAGAACGGGTTTTATTATGATATGGACCTCGGCGATAAGAAAATGAATGAAGAGGATTTGGTTGCGCTGGAGAAAAAAATGAACGAGCTGGCCAAAAAGAATAGTGCTTTCCTAAGAAAGGAAATTTCAAAGGCAGATGCACTGAATTATTTTACAGAAAAAGACGACGAGTATAAACTGGACCTGCTGAACAACCTGAATGATGGAGAAATAACATTTTACACCCAGGGAAATTTCACTGATCTCTGCCGGGGGCCTCATATTCCCAATACTTCTTTTATAAAAGCTATCAAACTTACCAGTATTGCCGGTGCTTACTGGAAGGGCAATGAGAAAAATAAAATGCTGACCCGGGTTTACGGGGTTACCTATCCATCACAAAAAGAGCTGGATGAATACCTGGCCATGCTGGAAGAAGCGAAGAAAAGGGACCACCGAAAATTGGGCAAGGAGCTCAGCATCTTTACCATGGATGATGATGTGGGCCCTGGTCTTCCCTTGTGGATGCCCAATGGCACGATCATAATCGAAGAATTGGAAAAGCTGGCCAAGGAAACCGAATTAGCGGCTGGGTATAAAAGAGTGGTGACCCCGCATATTGCGAAGGAGAGTATGTATCTCACCAGCGGTCACCTTCCTTATTACAAGGATAGTATGTTCCCACCAATGGAATTGGATGGCACTAAGTATTACCTGAAGGCTATGAACTGTCCCCATCACCATAAGATTTTTGCAGCAGAGCCGAAAAGTTATAAAGATCTCCCATACCGCCTGGCAGAATATGGAACCTGTTACCGCTATGAGCAAAGCGGGGAATTATTCGGGTTGATGCGGGTTCGCTGTCTGCACATGAACGATGCACATATCTATTGTACCAAAGAACAATTTTATGAAGAGTTCAAAGCAGTCAATGAAATGTATCTCAAGTATTTTAAAATATTCGGGATTGATAAATATGTAATGCGCCTGTCGCTGCATTCACCTGAAAAACTCGGGCAAAAGTATGTAGACGAACCGGAGCTATGGAAAGAGACAGAAGCATTGGTAAGAGATGTGTTGATAAAGACCAATACGCCTTTTGTGGAAGTGCAGGATGAAGCAGCATTTTATGGGCCTAAAATTGATGTACAGATATGGAGCATTATTGGCCGTGAATTCACTCTTGCTACCAACCAGGTGGATTTTGCCCAGGGAAGAAGTTTCAAATTGGTATACACAACCCCGGACAACACAGCTGAAACACCACTGATCATTCACCGGGCACCATTGGGTACGCATGAACGGTTTATCGGGTTCCTGCTGGAACATTATGCAGGAAAATTCCCCTTATGGCTGGCACCGGTGCAGGTGAAAGTATTGCCCATCAGTGATAAGTTCCTCGACTATGCTAAACTGGTATCAGCGCAACTTAAAAAATCAGATATTCGCAGCGAAGTGGATGACCGGAATGAAAAGATCGGTAAGAAAATACGGGATACAGAGTTGTTGAAAGTGCCTTATATGCTGGTGGTAGGAGAGAAGGAAATGAATGAAAATAAGGTGGCTGTGCGGAGGCAGGGAAAAGGCGATGTTGGGGTTAAAGGAATTGAGGACTTCATTGCCGATGCGGTAAGTGAGATTAAGGAGCGGCGGGAGGAATAGCATAACGCTGTTAGCAATAATTGCTGTTGAAAAACTTAATCGGAAAATTGAATATTGTTAATTGAAAATTGAGTATTTTTAATAAAGACCTCAGATTCCTGTAATGAGGATTTTACAACCAAAAATAGATACTCCCTTCAGGGAGGGGGTTAACTAAAAAAAATAAATGGCAGTACCACAAAAACCCGGAGGCGGGTTCAGCAGACCACCCGGAGGCGGCGGAGGCTATAAGCCCGGCGGTGGCGGATTCAACAAAGGCGGATTCAGAGGCCGGTTTGCACCCCGCAAAGAAGCAGAACACCGTATCAATCATTTCATCAGAGTTCCACAGGTTCGTTTGGTGGGTGAAAATGTCGAAGTCGGCATTTATGATACACAGGCAGCATTGAAAATGGCACAGGACCAGCAACTAGACCTGGTCGAAATTTCTCCAACTGTTGATCCACCCGTTTGTAAGATCATTGATTACAATAAATTCCTCTACGATAAGAAGAAGAAAGAAAAAGAGATGAAGGCCAAAAGCAAGGTCTCTGAAGTAAAGGAAATCCGTTTTACACCCAATACCGACGATCATGATTTTGACTTTAAAGCCAAACATGCGGTTGAGTTTTTAAAAGATGGTAACAAAGTAAAGGCTTACGTACAGTTCAAGGGACGTGCTATACAATTTCAGGACAGAGGACAGCTGCTACTGTTGAAGTTTGCAGAACGCCTGGCGGAAGTAGGTATACTTGAAAGTATGCCGAAAATGGAAGGACGCAGGATGCTGGCTATGTTCGCCCCCAAAGGGAAAAAGAAGACTTCTTAATTATATTTTGTTCAAGGATGAACCCGTCAGGCCATAGGCTTGACGGGTTTTTTTAATATGATAGAAGATTCATCATCCCATTTCAACCGCTAATACAAAATCCGTTGCTAACCACAGCTAAATCCCTGCTTTCCGTATCTTGGGCCATTAATAAACTAACGATAATATATGCAAGTACCATTTTCCCGTATTTTATTACTTTCTGTTACCCTGTTTGTTTCTGCCGTAGTCATTGCACAGCCAACTACAGGTACCCGGCCGGATACCACCCGCCGTACACCACCCGCATCCACTAACGGTATTAAGCCTTATAAGGATGTCATTACCTCCAAAGCCATTTCAGATGGCGGTTTGTTTTGGGTACACAAAGTAGAAGAGAAATATTTTTTTGAATTACCAGATTCTATATTTGGCAGAGAGATCCTTGTCGTTAACAGGATTTCTAAATCTGCGGCCGCAAACCGCATCGGAGGCTTTCTCGGGTATGGTGGTGACCAGATCGGGCAGGGTGTTGTGAGATTTGAAAAAGGACCTAATAATAAGGTTTTCCTGCGAACCATTTCTTATGCAGAGTATGCGAAAGATTCTTCATCACCGATGTTTTCCTCACTAAATAATTCAAATCTCCAGCCGATAGCGGCAGCATTTGATATCAAGGCGTACGGGAAGGATTCAACCGGTGCGGTAATTGATATTACCGAATATATAAGTGGAGATAACGAAGTATTACATTTTACAAGCTCCCTGAAGTCCACGCTGCGTGTGGGAACGGTACAGGCAGATAAATCCTATGTCATATCGGTTAAGTCGTACCCGATGAATGTAGAAATAAAATCACTTAAAACATATGGAAGAATTCCCGCAGCTGCAGGAACACTTGGTGGGGGCGGTAGCGGCAATTTAACCTTTGAGTTAAATAGTTCGCTGGTGCTGTTACCGAAAGTACCGATGACGTCAAGAAAGTTTGACCGGCGCATTGGATATTTTACCGTGGGGTATGTAGATTTTGATGCCAATCCTCAGGGAGTAAAAACTATTACATTGGCAAAAAGATGGAGACTGGAACCCAAAGAAGAAGATATTGAAAAATATAAAAGAGGTGAACTGGTGGAACCGAAAAAGCCGATCATTTATTATATTGATCCGGCTACACCCCAAAAATGGGTACCCTACCTGATCCAGGGTGTCAATGACTGGCAGGTAGCTTTTGAAAAAGCCGGGTTTAAAAATGCCATCATCGGAAAATTGGCCCCGACAAAAGAACAAGACAGTACCTGGAGTCTTGATGATGCCCGTAATTCCGGTATTGTATACAAAGCATCGGATGTGCCCAACGCAAGTGGACCGAGTGTAGCAGATCCCCGTAGCGGCGAAATTATGGAAAGTCATATTAACTGGTATCACAACGTGATGAGCCTTGTACGTAACTGGTATTTCATTCAAACAGCTGCTGTCGATCCGAATGCAAGGAAATTAATATATGATGATCAATTGATGGGACGTTTAATACGTTTTGTTTCATCACATGAGGTAGGCCACACCTTGGGTCTTCGACATAATTTTGGGTCAAGCAGTACAGTACCCGTTGAAAATTTAAGAAACAAAACCTGGGTGGCGGCCAACGGCCATACACCGTCTATTATGGATTATGCCCGGTTTAATTATGTGGCACAACCGGAAGATGGATTAAGTGGCGAAGAATTACAGGCGAGAATTGGTGATTATGATAAATGGGCTATTGAATGGGGCTATCGCTGGTTCCCTGAATTTAAAAGCGAAGAAGCTGAAAAAGAGTATTTGAATAAATGGGTGATCGAAAAGTTAAAGAACAGATCACTTTGGTGGGGCGATGGTGAATCTAATGCAGATGATCCCAGGAACCAGTCGGAGGATTTAAGTAACGATGCCGTAAAAGCCTCAGCTTATGGTATTGCAAATCTTAAAAAGATATTGCCCAATCTTTCAAGCTGGGCTAAGGAAAGTAACGAAGGATATGGCAGTTTGAGTGAAATGTATGACCAGTTGAGAGGGCAGTTCAACCGCTATATGGGGCATGTAAACCGTCAAGTAGGTGGAATTACATTAACACCCAAAACCGTTGAAGAAGCAGGCCCTGTATACGAATACACACCGAAAGCAAAACAGCGGGAAGCAGTCGATTTTATCAGCAAGCAATTATTTACTACACCGGTTTGGTTGCTGAATAAAGATATATTTAGCAGAACCGGCACCAATGGTGTCAGTACGATTGGCAGCTTACAGGACAATGTACTAAGCCGTTTATTCGCGTTCGGTACACTCAATAAACTGGTAGAAGCAGAAGCAGTTATCGGTAGTGATGCTTACCAGGTAACCGAGTTATTGTCAGATATGAAGAAAAGTATCTGGAATGAATTGGCTACCCGGAAGCCGATCGATATCTATCGCCGTAATTTACAGAAATCATATGTCAGTACGCTTGCTAACCTGGTTTCATCTGGTGGAGCTCAAACGACAAGCACCGGTACGATCACGATCAGCATTTCTGGTGCAAATGACAGGTCGGATGTAAAAAGTGTGGTAAGGGCACACCTTTCAGCTCTGCGGGCTGATATTATTGCCGCAACTGCCGGGATCGCCGATCCAATGAGTAAATACCATTTGCAGGACGTAGCGAAAAGAATAGATAACGCCTTGAATCCTAAAGATTAAACTGAATTTAATCAGTATAAAATAACAAAGGGAGGCTTCCTGCGGGAATCTTCCCTTTTTCTTTGCTGAGCCCTTGTCGGAACGCTTCTCCGGCTTATCTTTGCACTCCGTTTGAAAAAACGGACTTCGATAACTCATGTTGACAAGCAATTGTCATCCTGAGCGCAGCGAAGGATTGCTAAAGAGGTTCGACAAAGATCTCCCTGTGGAGAATGCCTCAAAGCTGTACAATTAAATACTGGGTAACATGCCTAAAGTAAAAACAAACTCCAGTGCCAAAAAACGCTTTAAAGTGACTGGCACCGGGAAGATCATGCATCAGAAAGCATTCAAACGTCACATCCTGACAAAGAAATCCAAAAAACGTAAACGTAACATGCGGAAAGACGGTACAGTTGCCGATTCACACTTGCATTTTGTAAAACGTTTGTTGAGACTGAAGTAAGAAGTCGGAAATCAGATTTCCTCAACTTCTAAAATAGTTTAAAAATTTTAATAACTCTGTCAGTTCGTACTTCGTACTTCTGACCTCAAACTTAAAGATATGCCTCGTTCAAAAAATGCAGTGGCCTCTAAAGCCCGCCGCAAAAAAATATTAAAACAAGCCAAAGGTTTCTATGGCAAACGTAAGAATGTACTAACCGTTGCCAAGAACGTTGTAGAAAAAGGGATGACCTACATGTTTGTAGGACGTAAACTGAAGAAAAGAGAATACCGCACGCTGTGGATCGCCCGTATTAATGCAGCGGTTCGTGCGGAAGGAATGACTTATTCAGTATTCATGAACAAATTGCAGCAAAAAGGAATTGAACTGGACAGGAAAGTGTTGGCTGATCTGGCAATGAATAACCCGGAAACTTTTAAGAACCTGATTGATTCTGTAAAATAAATTGAAAGTCAGCCAGACTATTCCTGGTAAGCTTTACGGATTTTAAATAGTCCCGGTCACTTATAGTGACCGGGACTATTCTTTGAAGAGTGGCCTTCCTAATAATTAGGCTAAACCATGTTTAAGGTGGAAAAAGGACTTTGGTTGACAATATTGATCAAAGAAGGTCAGATAATCCTCACAACGGGCCCGGCTAAGCTGTTGTAAGAAATATCATTAACTTTATTGCCTAAACCAATCAGGATTATTTGTGATAAACTTCCTCATATATATTGATCCGGGTAGTGGTAGTTTCCTGGTACAGGCTATTATCGCTGCTGTGCTGGGGATCAGTTTTTTCTTTAAAAATATCTGGGCTTTTATCAAATCCATTTTTTCAGGGAACACGGGAAAAACGGACGATAACCAACCAAAATGATGGGCAAGTCTTTTATCCATCATCCTTCTTCTTACCGGGATCCTTCCGGCTTTATTTTTATGACGGAGGGAACGCTATACAGGCAGGTAAACAAAGTATTTGCCCCCGATTTCGATCATTTTATACAAAGTGGTTGTTATACAAAGCTGGTGGAAAAAGGATTGCTGCTTCCGCATGAACAGCTGAATGAGAATCTCACTGGTAGTAATAATTGGTATACCACATTGAGGCCAAAGCGAATCCCTTTTCTTTCCTTCCCTTACGAATGGAGTTTTGATATGCTGAAGGATGCCGCTTTGCTCACATTGCAGTTGGTCAGGGAATCTGTTGCAGCTGGTTTGATACTTAAAGACGCTACTCCTTATAATATACAATGGTTTCAAGGGCGGATGATTTTTATCGATACCCTCTCTTTTGCAAAATATACGGAAACAGAACCCTGGGTGGCTTACCGTCAGTTTTGTGAACAGTTTCTGGGGCCCTTGCTCTTGATGCATTATAAAAAACAACACCTGCATCCGATGTTATTGGCCTGGCCGGAAGGAATCCCGCTGGAAATAATCAGGTCTTTGTTACCACTCAGAACTAAGTTCTCCATGCATGTGTACCTCCATATCCATTTGCATGCCCGGGTTTCAGCAAAAAATAATGCCGGTAGTAAAACACCTGCAAGGTTTTCGAAACAGAAATTGCTGAACATCATAACAAGCCTTGGGATACTTGTTAAAAAATTGAAATTGTCACCACGAAAAACGAATTGGTCAGCGTATTATGATGAAGCCTCCACGAGGGATAATTACCTGGAACCAAAAAAAAGGATGATCGGGGAGTGGCTTGATTCAATACCAGGTATTGAAACTGCAGCCGACCTGGGAGCAAATGACGGGGAGTTTGCCCGGCTTCTTGCAAAAAAAAATATTGATACCATTGCTGCCGATTTTGATCCTTACTGTATAAACAACTTATACAATTCGATTAAAAAAAACGATGAAAAAAATATTCAACCTGTCATCGTTGATCTGGCCAACCCCTCCCCATCAATCGGAGTAAATAACGAAGAACGGGAATCATTAACAGGCAGGCTTCATGCAGACCTGGTAATAGCTCTTGCCCTTATACATCACCTGTCTATTGCGAGAAATATTCCTTTTGAGAAGACAGCACAAATGCTGCAAAAAGTTTGTAAAAACTACCTTATTATTGAGTTTGTACCCGCTACGGATGAAAAAGTACAATTGATGCTTGCAGGTAAAAAAGATATCATGGCCTTATATACGGAAGAAGGTTTCAGAACTGCTTTTGAAAAGTATTTCAGGATAACACGTTGCCAGCCTATTGCTTTGTCAGGAAGAGTATTGTATTTAATGAAAAAAAATGAACAGTAAGTTATTGCATATCATGCGGGCCTGGCCATTTTTTCTTTTACTGCTCCCGTTTTTTTTTATGCTCCATATGCTGAATGAAAATTTCGCACCCGGGCTGGGGGCAACGGTATTGGAACAAGTGTTTCTGTATTTTGCCATCGCACTGGTATTGAACTTCTTTTTCTTTCTGCTGCTGAAAGAGGTGAGAAAAGCCGCCCTGGTTAGCCTATTCTTACTATCGTTCAATTTCTTTTTTGGCAGCCTTCATGATGGATTAAAAAGTATAGCAGGCGAACAGATATTCCTGGCTAAGTATGTTTTTATAGTCCCTCTGATAATCATACTGACAGCAGCTTTAGTAATCGGGCTAAAAAGAACAAAAAAAGATATCAGTAAAGTCTACCTGTTCCTGAATATCCTGTTGTTCACATTGTTTGCGTTTGAATGGGTGCAGCTGTTACCAAAAATCTTTCAAAAAAATAATAGTGTTTCCGGTCATTCCCAACAATTCATTGACTGCGATACTTGTAAACAGCCTGATGTATATGTGATCATTGCAGATGAATATGCCGGCCGGCAGGAATTGAAAGATGTTTTTTCTTTCGATAATACCACATTTGAAACGGAGCTGGGCAGCAGGGGCTTTCATCTCGTAAACAATTCCCGGTCAAATTATAACGCCACCGTTTACTCGATGGCATCCTTATTCAATACGGGATATATTAATCTTTCCGTCAAAACGAAGGTAACGCAAGGAGATATCCTGCTTTGCACGAATCTTATTGATAATAGCAGGGTGGGAAGTTTCTTTCAGAGCCGGGGCTATACAATCAGCAATTATTCTTTTTTTGATTTTCAGGATCGGGAAAACGCTGTGATCAGCCATTTATTTTCGGCTCCAGGCAAAATAATTACCGATCAAACTTTTGTCAGTCGTTTTGCAAAAGAAGCAGGCTTTAATTTTTTTAGCAAAGTAAAAATTAAGATCGATGAGGGAAAGGACTATTATGAAAATCTACGCAATGATGAGAAAATTGACAGCCTGACAAAGAAAACGGTGCTCCAGGACAAAGGGAAGCCGAAATTTGTATATGCTCACTTTGCCAGGCCCCATGCACCTTTCTATTTCAACAGGGAAGGAAAACCTTTTACGGCTGATAGCCACTTGCAGGGTTTTGCCAGAAAAAAAATAGAATACACAGAATACCTTTTATACACGAATAAGCAATTACTGAATCTTGTCGATCATATTGTGAATGAATCTACCAAACCCCCGGTTATTCTTCTTGCCAGCGATCATGGCTGCAGGTTTCTTCCCGGGGAAGTAGCCAACGAGTATAACTTTATGAACCTTTGTGCTGTATTGCTTCCTGGTTCAAATTATGAGCAGTTTTACAATGGAATGTCAACAGTCAATACATTCAGGGCCATCCTCAATTCTACATTTGGTCAGCAGCTTGCAATGCAAAAAGATTCAACTGTTTACTTGCAGCTGGATATGACAAAGTAGACTTTGGTAAAAACAAAAAGATTGGCTTATTGCCCAAAACTCTTTTTAATTTGCTCAGTAGCACAAACACTCAGCGCTTTATTAAATTCATCTGCTTTCTTCTGATCATCTTTCACCTTATTCCAGGCTTCTCCCTGTTTTTTTGCACAATCATTTTGGGCTTCAGACCGTTTGGGGTCTGCGGCATCCAGCGCATTGGCTTTTTTAGAACAGTCACACACTTCTTCTCCTATTTGTTTGCCCGTTTTACTATTTCCGCAGGCAGTAAAGAGAGTTACAGTTAACGCTACAATAAAAATTTTTTTCATGGTTGTGAAGTTTGGTGGTTATCTATTTTTTTTTAAACACGTTAATCTCCGGTCTGTATCCTTTTGAATGAGGACTTATCCCAGTACAATACAAAAGAAGCTTTTTCAAAATATTCGATGTTGATGCCATCACCTTTCAGCTTTATTTTTTTTGTCTTCTCACCATCCATCCCTTCAATGGTGGAGGGGGGCACAGTAGAAAGCGCAGCATCAATCATGATATCTTCTTCCCATAGTTTGACATTCCCCGGTCCCAGGATAATAGCTATCCTGTAATTGGCTTTTAAACTGTCTGTTACTACAGCGGCCATGTCCGGGTTGCCATCTGCATTAAAATCACCTTTGGTGATATAAGGATAGTTCGGTGCTGTTTTTCTTTTGGGAACAATGAAATAGTCAAATGCATCTTTCATCCATTTGGCCTCCTTATCATTTAATACATGCCATTTATTTCCTTGGCTGCTGGCTTGGAGGGCGGTATTCGCCGTGCCCTCATCGGGAGTAGCATAAGATGAGTCAGCAGTTTGTGAAAGAGCTGTTTTAACCGTATCGGTTGTACTTTTTACATTGTCTTCAGGCCCTTTTTCTTTCTTTCCGGGAGCAGAAGATTGGCCGCAGGAGAGCAGGGTGGTAGCTGCAAGAAAAACGAGGAGTCGCATGGATAAAAGTTTTGGTGGCCGGAAGTTAAATTTTTTACCGCATAATTTCTCCAATCCTATACTTTTGTGCCGACAAATTCATTACTCGCCCAACTTATTTGTTCAAAAATGACAAATTCCTACCACGATCTTGTAAAGCAAACGTTTAAATTCCCCCAGGACGGCATTGAAGTTGATGAGGGGAACCTCTATTTCAATGGTCTTGATCTGAATGCCCTGGTGGCAAAGTATGGAACACCGATGAAGCTGACTTACCTGCCTAAGATCGGGATGCAGATAAAAAAGGCCAAGACGATGTTTGCCAATGCTTTTAAAAAACATAAGTACGAAGGCAAATATTTCTATTGCTACTGTACCAAGAGCTCCCATTTCAGCTTCGTGGTGGAAGAGGCTTTAAAGAGTGAAATTCATCTGGAAACTTCTTATGCGTATGATATTGAGATCATCAAGAAGCTCTATGCAAAAAAGAAGATCACCAAGGATATTCATATTATCTGCAACGGGTTCAAGCAAAAAGGTTATACCCGTCGTATTGCTAATTTGCTTAATTCAGGATTTCAGAATGTGATACCGGTGCTGGATAATAAGGAAGAATTGAAGGATTATGCGGCCTCCGTTAAAGTTCCTTTCAAATTGGGTATCAGGGTGGCAGCAGAAGAAGAACCCAATTTCCCTTTTTACACCTCCCGGCTTGGCTTCCGGGCAAAGGATATCCTGGAATTCTATGTCGACAGGATCGAAGGCTATGAAAGCAAGTTCCAGTTGAAGATGCTCCATATTTTCCTGAACAAGGGTATCAAAGACGATATCTATTATTGGAGCGAACTGAACAAAGTGATCAACCTCTATTGCCAGTTAAAGAAAATTTGCCCGGAACTTGATTCTATAAATATTGGCGGAGGCTTTCCTATCAAGCATTCCCTGGGCTTTGAGTACGACTACCAATTCATGATCAATGAAATTGTGAGGAATATTAAAACAGCCTGTAAAAAAGCCAAGGTCCCCATGCCCCATATTTATACCGAGTTTGGTAGCTATACTGTAGGGGAGAGCATGGCACATATTTACAGTGTGATCGCAGAAAAAGTGCAGAACGACCGGGAAACCTGGTATATGATCGATTCTTCTTTTATTACTACGTTACCGGATACCTGGGGTATCGGGGAAAAATTCCTTATGCTTCCCGTCAACAAATGGGACCAGGATTATCAAAGGGTTGTGCTGGGTGGTATCACATGTGATAGTCATGATTATTATGACTCAGAAGAACATATCAATGAAGTGTTCCTGCCCAAGACCAATGGTGAAAAAGATCCCTTATATGTCGGCTTCTTTCATACCGGGGCTTACCAGGACCAGATCAGCGGATATGGGGGAATCAAGCACTGTCTGATCCCATCACCCAAACATGTAATCGTTGGCTACGACCGGAATGGGAAATTAGTAGACTGGATATATGCCAAGCAACAAACAGCGCAAAGCATGTTGAAAATATTGGGGTATAAATAATAAGTGCAGCTTAATAGCTATTTATAACAAAAGCCTTTTTGCATAACAAAAAGGCTTTTGTATTCCAGCAACCTGATGATTCTTATCTGGCCCTGCTATATCGTTTCCATTGATCATACTCCCAGGAACTGTAATTGACACGGCTCATATACGATCGGTCAAGAAAAAAGCGATCATCATAACCTTTCCAGTAAAGGATTCCTTGTCTTGTCCGGTGGTAGTACCTTCCATCCGTTGACTTGTTCATGATAAATCCCGGGGTTGGTGAAATAATCAGCGGGGTAGAACTGTAATAGCGGGATGCAGGCGGAGGGGCAGGATCATTTCGGACGACCCTCTCATCCCGGTCCCGATCCCTGTTCCGGTCGACTTTTTCATCCCGGTCCCGGTCTTTTGTTGCCCAGACCTTACTGGGTTTACAACTAATCATAGTTGCTGCTACTGTAAAAATCAATGCCGCAGAAAGGAGTTGCATTTTTTTCATTGTGTAACTTTTAAGTTTAGAAATAGTGTTTGTTTATTCGGAGTTGTTATTCCCTTATTTTTTTGTTTCGTACTTCACCCGGGTTGGCATTTTTGGCCACTGGTGCACTTTCTACAGGGGTCGTTTTTACGTCGGTAATTACAATCGGTGCTTTTGAAGCAATATTCTTTGTCACTGTATCTTTTGCTGTAAGAGCAGCCGGGTAGGTTGTAGCCAATTTGTCGAGAGCTACAGTATTTACCGTGTCTCTCCCCATAATAATGTCAGTAGTTACCCAACCTTCTTTATCCGTATCAACGCTATCAATGTTAAGGAACCGGAGTGTTGCTGCTAAAGAATGGCTGTCTTTTGCCAGGGGCACCCTGGGGGAAAACAGTTTGCTGCTGTACTCCTTGCTGGCTGCACAACTGGCTGCCATTGCCACTATCATCATCAAAATAACCCCTTGTATAATTCTTCCTGTTTGCATAGCCGTAGATTTTACTTTTATTGAATATAAATGAACGGGCACTGCGTAGCTTTAACCCGGTATTAGCTTAACGTATTTACATTTCAATTCATTTGCCATAAAATCTTAAAATCAACCAGCATGAAATACTTTTTCATAGTCTTAACAATAATGGGTTACGGAATAACCGCCCGATGCCAGCATGCAGAAGATTCTGTAAAAGCAGTTATCAACAATATGTTCACCGGGATGAAGAACGCAGATGCTGAGTTAGTGAAAACTTGCTTTGCTGACAGTATGGTGTTACAAACCATTTCAAGAAATAAAGAAGGGAAGCTCGTCGTTCGAAACGAAGCGCCGGCAGGGTTTATTGAATTTGTTAGCAAAGAGTTACCGGGAAATGCTGACGAACGGATCACTTTTGATGTAGTAAAAGTGGATGGCCCCCTGGCGATCGCCTGGACACCCTACCAATTCTATTATAAAGGAAATTTCAGCCATTGCGGGGTGAACTCTTTTCAATTGGTACGCTTCAATGGATAATGGAAGATCCAATATTTAATCGATACAAGAAGGAAGCAGGACTGTGTTGGTCAGTGAGCAGGTTTTGATACGGGTTTGATAGGATAGGGGTAAAAAATAACCCTCCCGTAGAAACGGGAGGGTGTAAACCAAAACCAACTGCTTATGAGAGATTTTAAAAATATTTTTATTTAATCACAATTTCTGTAGCCGATGCTTTGACTACTTCTTTCTTAGGAAGGTTTAATGTCAACACTCCATTGATGTAAGAAGCGCCAATGTTCGTTGCATCTGTTTTTTCATCTAATGTGAAAGATCTCTTAAAAGAACGGTAATTGTACTCCCTGCGGATCTGCTGCTGTTTATCTTCTTTTTCCCTATTGTTATCGGGATCATTCTTTTTTTCCGCCGAAATCGTCAGCAAGTTCTGATCGACCTGTACTTTAAAATCTGATTTTTCAAAACCTGGCGCCACCACTTCTAATTGGTAACCGTTCACTGTCTCTTTGACGTTGACCGGAACGGAACCCTTTCTGTCATAATTGTTAAATTCATTTTTAAAAAAGCCAGGTAGTTCTGTAAAAAGATCATCAACCAGGTTGTTGAAGGTGCCTTCAAAAGGCTTGCTGCTAAATTTTACGTTTGTCATGGTTACTTAGTTTTATTTTTTTGTGTTTTGTGATACGTTTATATAATAGTCAAACGGCATACCACCGGGTCTCCCTCCTGTTTTTTCTGCCTATTCTGTCCGAATTGCGGGGAATTAAAAGACATAATTTCCGAAAAGAGGAATTTCTGCTGCCATATTTTCTTATGACACCCAACTGTCACTACTTGGTAAACATTTTCTTTACTTTTGTATTTCATAAAAAAAAGAATAAAATATATGTATCCTGAAGAAATAGTAATACCCATGAAAGAAGAGTTGACCGAAAACGGGTTCAATGAATTGCTTTCTTCTTCCGAAGTTGAAGCACAGTTGGCAAAAGAAGGAACGACCCTGGTCATGATTAATTCTGTTTGCGGTTGTTCTGCCGGTACTGCCCGCCCGGGAGTATTGCTGGCTGTTGCGAATGCCACACAAAAACCAACTTATTTAACTACCAGCTTTGCAGGATTTGATATAGATGCTATCAATACGCTTCGCCAGCATTTAATGCCTTATCCGCCTTCCTCACCGGCCATTGCCTTATTTAAGAACGGGCAGCTGGTTCATTTTATCGAACGTCACCAGATCGAAGGCAGGCCTGCTCAAATGATCGCACAAAACCTTATCGGGGCATTTGACCAGCACTGTAATTAGGGAGCAGTTAGGAGCTGTGAGCTATTAGTTTCGAGCGATAAGCTTTGCAACTTTTTTCGTTTTCGGTAAAACTTAATAATTTATGGCGAGACGGGCGAAGTAAGTAAGCTTTTATCCTTGTTACGCAAAACTAGCAGCTCACAGCTAACAGCCCATGGCTTTCTTTAGTATATTCGCCTTCCTTAATCAACAGCATGTATCCAAACCTGTATTATGCCTTTAAAGACCTGTTTGGCGTAGAGTGGAAATTTCTTCGATTCGTCAATTCCTTCGGTTTTTTTGTAGCGATTGCTTTTATCATTTCTGCTATAGTACTGGCAAACGAATTACGCCGTAAGAGCAAGCAGGGCCTGTTCCATCCTACGGAAATGCAGGTAATGGTAGGACAACCCGCAACTCTGGTTGACCTGGCCCTTAACTTTTTACTCGGTTTTTTATTGGGTTTCAAGATCGTAGCTCTCTTTATCATGGATAGCTCTGCTACGGATGATCCGCAGGCATTCATCTTTTCATCCCGGGGGAGCTGGCCGGCCGGTATTGCCCTCGGATTGCTCTTTGCAGGACTAAAATGGTGGGATAAGAACAAACAAAAATTACCCAAGCCCGAAAAAAGGACCGTCAGGATATGGCCGCATGACCGGGTAGGAGAAATAACCATCCTTGCACTGATTTTTGGATTATTAGGTGCCAAACTGTTTGATATATTTGAGAATTGGGGTGATTTTTTAAAGCATCCTTCTGATTATATTTTTTCTGCCAAAGGACTCACTTTTTACGGGGGCTTGATATTTGCCGGTCTGGCAATTGGCTTGTATGCTAAAAAGCACAAGATCGGCTTTTGGCACCTGGGCGATGCAATGGCCCCTACAATGATGCTGGCTTATTCTCTGGGCCGGATAGGTTGCCAGGTATCTGGGGATGGTGACTGGGGTATAGAAAACGCCAATCCCAAGCCATTTAGCTGGCTGCCGGATTGGATGTGGTCTTACAAATACCCTCATAATGTAAATGAAGTAGGAGAAAAAATAGCCGGCTGTACCGATCCCAAATTTTGCAACGAATTACCGGTTGGTGTATATCCAACATCATTTTATGAAATAGTCTTCTGTTTCATCCTTTTCCTTGTTATTTGGTCTTTCCGTAAGAAGTTTACCGTCCCGGGTACCCTTTTTGGGTTTTACCTGATGCTAAATGGGTTGGAGCGCTTTTTTATCGAAAAGATCAGGGTTAATACCCGCCTGAATATCTTTGGTTTTAGCCCAACACAGGCAGAAGTCATTTCCAGTCTTCTGTTTATTACCGGACTGATCATATGGGTCGTTTTAGCCCGTAAAGCTCGTCAAAAGAAATCCACAACTAGAGCGGTTAAGCCCCGGGTGGAGTTGTAAAATCAACCTTTTCTAATAGCTTATATACGTTGTAAGCCATACCAGTCCTGTGTTTCCGATATTATGAATAAATTGGTATCGTTTCCATAAGCTTGTGAGTAATTTTTCACGGGGAAAGGCTATGAGATACGGGCTTTATTAGGTACTTTTGCAGACAGTCGAGGACGGTATAACACATATTTCTCCAATTAACTATCCATTTGCAACAATCTGCAAACAAAGACTGTCTATTATTCGTTGATATTTAAATTATTTAGTTATGCGGCAGCTCAAAATTGCTACCCAGATTACCAACAGGGATTCTCAGGCTGTTGAGAAATATTTGCAGGAAATTTCTAAAATCTCGATGATCACGCCGGAAGAAGAGACCACATTAGCTCAGCGGATCAAAATGTTTAACCGGAATCCTGTAGATTCTCAACGTGCTTTGGATAAACTCGTACAGGCGAATCTTCGCTTCGTTGTATCTGTAGCCAAGCAATACCAGCACCAGGGTCTGTCATTAAGTGACTTGATTAACGAGGGTAACCTCGGCTTGATCAAAGCAGCACAACGCTTTGACGAAACCAAAGGTTTCAAATTCATTTCTTACGCTGTGTGGTGGATTCGCCAATCTATCCTACAGGCCTTGGCAGAGCAGGGCCGCTTAGTCCGCTTGCCTCAAAACAAAATTGGCACATACAACAAGGCTAACAAAGCTTATATGGCTTTTGAACAGGAACATGAGAGAGAGCCATCAACAGAAGAGTTAGCCGAATTACTGGAGATGAGTGAGACAGAGATCAATAACATTTTTCAAAGCAATACCCGTCATACCTCCCTTGATGCACCCGTGCATGAAGCTGAAGATGTAGCCATGGGTGACTTGCTGGAAGGGGGTGATGATACCGATGATAATGTAATGAAGGATTCATTGAGAAATGAGATCCGCCGGGTGCTGAAATCATTGTCACCAAGAGAAGCAGAGATCGTAAACGCTTATTTCGGCCTCGATGGCGAAAATGGGGTGACCATTGAACAGATCGGTCAAAAATATGACCTGACCAAGGAGCGTATCCGCCAGATCAAAGAAAGAGCTATTAAGCGTTTACAAAAAGCCCGTTACAGTAGTGCTTTAAAAGCTTACCTGGGTTAAGTTATCCGCTTTAAATAAATGGGTTTTTATAATATAACAATCCGGTCCGCCAAAAGCAGGGCCGGGTTTGTTTTTTTACAACCTTTTTCAGTTTTGGCCGTTAAATTTGTGATGCCGATGACAAAACAATGCACTACAATTTTTATCCTGCTGATCCTTTTTTTTTCTTCCTGTGAAAAGGGAGTTGAATTTAAACTGGATGAAGTAACTCCCAAGCTGGTCGTGGAAGCAACCATTGAAAATGGCGGGGCACCGGTTGTTTATCTTTCTAAAAGCCAGGCTTATTTCTCGCAGATCGACCTCACTGCATTGGCCAATAGTTTTGTGCGTAACGCTGAAGTATATGTCTCTAATGGCACACGCATCCATAAGCTGAAGGAATATGTTGTGCCAATCGGTCCAGGAATCAGTTTTTATTATTATTCCAACGACCCGGCAAGCCCTGCTACTGCCTTTGTGGGCCAGCTTAACAAACAGTATTCACTCCGCATAGTGACGGAGGGAAAAGAATACACTGCAGTTACTTCGATCCCGGATACAACCCGTCGTATTGATTCTGTATTTTGGAAACCGGCACCTGCCGGTAATTTGCCCGAAAAAGTAGCTGTTATGCTTCGCGGCTATGATCCCCCGGGTTTTGGCGACTATATCCGTTATTATACCAAGCGGAACAGGGAAGATTTTTACCCTGGCCTTAATTCTGTGTATGATGACCAGGTGATCGATGGATCCAGTTATGAAGTGCAGGTGGAAAGGGGGATTTTACGGAACGGGTCAACATCCGAAGGCTATAGTTTTTTTGATAAGGGGGATACTGTTACGATTAAGCTATCTAATATCGATAAAGCCACTTTTGATTTCTGGAGAACCATGGAGTACACCTATGTGAGCGTTGGTAATCCCTTTTCATCGCCTACTAAAGTGGTCAGTAATATTAGGGGTGGCGGACTCGGTTATTTTGGTGGTTATGCGAGCCAGTTCCGCACCATTATTATTCCCCAATAAATTTACTATCCCGGGTATTTTTAAAACCATAAGTCATGTAAGCGACCGGCTGATTGATGATTTACCGTTATTTTTACCATCTCGTCAAAGCGGGAATAAACAAATAATTGAATGGAGACAACAGAGAGAATACAATGTTTGATCATTGGTTCAGGGCCTGCCGGGTATACAGCAGCTATCTATGCAGCAAGAGCGGGGTTAAATCCTGTTTTATACCAGGGCATACAACCGGGCGGACAGCTGACGATCACTACCGAAGTAGAAAATTATCCGGGATATCCTGACGGTATACAAGGACCGGATATGATGGTGCATTTTGAAAAGCAGGCTGCCCGTATGGGTACAGATATCCGGTATGGACTGGCTACCAAAGTTGATTTCTTAGGTGCTGTTCATAAAGTACAGATAGACGAAGAGAAGTGGATAGAAGCTGATGCTATTATTATTTCTACCGGTGCTTCTGCAAAATGGCTCGGTATTGAAAGTGAACAAAGACTGAATGGATATGGCGTAAGTGCCTGTGCAGTATGCGATGGTTTTTTCTTTAAGGGAAAAGAAGTAGCTATTGTTGGGGCAGGAGATACCGCTGCAGAAGAAGCATTGTATTTATCTAAAATTTGTTCGCAGGTTCATATGATTGTTCGCAAAGGAGAAATGAGAGCCAGCAAAATAATGCAGGATAGAGTGATTAAAACTCCGAACATTAAAATTTACTGGTATAGTGAAACGGATGAAGTGCTTGGAGATAAAAAAGTAGAAGCAGTACGGATAAAGAATACTCAAACAGGAGAAAAACAGGAAATACCGGTAAGTGCTTTTTTTGTAGCAATTGGTCATCACCCCAATTCGGATATCTTCAAAGGATTTTTAGAAATGGATGAAGCCGGTTACATTAAGACCATTCCCGGTACTTGCAAAACAAACCTGGAAGGGGTATTTGCTTCCGGTGATGTACAGGATAAAATATACCGGCAGGCCGTAACAGCTGCCGGCTCTGGTTGTATGGCGGCTTTAGATGCCGAAAGGTACCTGAGTGCAAAGGGAATTCACTAATCTACAGCGATGACAGATTTGATGACGATAGAGCTCAAAGGCCTGCATTTTTTTGCTTTCCATGGGATATATGCAGAAGAACGGAAGACGGGCAATAAGTTTGAAGTAAACCTGGTTGTTTCTTATCTGCCAGCCGCAGGAATAATAACTGATATTTCAGACACGGTCAATTATGTTCGCTTGTATGATTTAATGAAAGCAGAAATGCAAGAACCCCGTGAACTCCTGGAAACCTTTGTTATGGAAGTTACCGAATTGATTCACCTCTCGTTCCCCCATATAAAGAAGATTGAAATAGCTATTACGAAATTACACCCGCCCATTCCTGTATTTACCGGGACAGTAGGTGTTAAATACAGCCGGGACTTTTAATAGGGGCAAAAAAAATGCGAAGTTCCGCTTCGCATTTTTATAATCTTATAAAGAAGGAATTAAAAAACAATTGTTCCTTCCCTGTACCCATTCGTTTGTTGAACTACTTTGATTGTTACTTTCTTCCTGGCTGTAAAAGTCTGTTCCAGTTTTGACCGGATATCATCATATACGGCTATCGGAAAGTAAATATTAACTTTATTTTCTAAAGAAGTAGCTGCTTGTTGAATATTGTCGTTAGGGGAGTAAAAAATCAGCTGAAAAGAAATAGTTGGGTTGGGGGTTTTTGCAACCGGAACAAGTCCAATCAAAATTTGCAGGGAATGTTTAAAGCTGTTAGAAGTGCCATCCATTGTATTCGAACTGGTAAAAGTTGTTCCTCCCATACCCTGGATTTCAAAAAGCTCATTGGTTGCCTCCCGGATCATTCTGGTCTTAAATGCTTTTTCTCCAGTGCCTCCTCCATTCGATGCCTGATTAAGATTAGCATTAGCATCAGCCTGTGAAGACGCCGTCGTCGCACTAAAAAGTCCTGCAGCTAGCAGGTAAATAAAATACTTTTTCATAACTCTTTGTTTACTTATTGTAAATGTTGATAGAATATTTAAGCCTGTAAAAATAGGCAAAAAAGGCAACCGAAATATCATTTAAATCACTTTCCCTTTCCATTTTCCGCTGCGGATATACCAGTAGGATAGCCCAAAAATGCTCAGCCAATACAACCATTCACTCATCCAACCCCAGGTAATGGAAAGATCATATTTCTCGAGTACCAGGTACACATAGATGCAGTAAAGTGTGATGGTAATCAACTCGATCAGAAAGGTGAGGCGACTATTACCGGTACCGGTTACCGCATTAAGCCATACCACGGAAAAAGACATCAACACCATGGCCAGCGAAACAACCCTTACTACGGGGATAGCAGCTTTCATAAAGGCCTCGTTCTGGCCAAATACAGCTAATAGGGGTTCAGGGAAAATATTGATCAAAACCGCAATAATAATAGCGAAGCCGGTACTGATTTTTACAATTTTATAAATTAATCCCTGCACATCCTCTTTTTTACCCTGTCCGATAATGTTGCTGACCATCGTGGAGCTGGTTGACGCAAACGCCCAGGTAAAACAGCCGAGTAAGCCAAAAATATTCCGCATCACATTTGAAACAGCCATCGAGGTTTGCCCGTGATGCTCGACAAGGATGTAAAAGAATTCCCAGCTGATAATACTGATGGCCAGCTGAAAGATCAATGGGAGCGATATGGACAGTATCAGTTTTGTATACTCCCGGTTCCATTTCAAATGATTGAACACAGCAAACTTTTTTTCGATCCCTTTATAATGAATCACAATAAAGATCACAAACATGCCAATGAATTCTGCGATGATGGATGCGACCGCTGCACCATTTAAACCCATTTCCGGGAAACCCCAGTGACCGAAGATGAACAGGTAATCAAAAGCAATATTGGTAATCGTTTCGGCGAGTGTGCCTGCAACAAGATAGCGGCTGTTATTGGTACCTACCAGTAATGCATTCCGCATCTGGTACACGTACAGAAATGGCAGCCCCCATATCCGTATTTTTAAAAATTGGATGGCATCGTTCGCCGTATCCGGGGAATGAAGAACATTTTTCAGAATGATAGGTGCCACAAACCAGGTAAGTAATATACCCAAAGCAGCTATAATCAGTGAAATAAAAACACCCTGCCCGAATATTTTTCCGATTTCTTCCGGCCTGTTTTCTCCTGCCCTCCGGGCAATCAATGTCTGTAACCCACTATTCAGTCCAAACCCGATCATCGCAAAGATCAGGCAATAAACTCCGGTGATACCAGCCGTGGCTAATGCTTGCTGATTGTAATGTCCAAGGAATATATTGTTGGTAATAAAATTAAACTGGGGTACTAAAATGGCAAGGCTTACCGGTAATGCGATCTTCAGGATCTGCCGGTTACTGATCTCTACCCGTAAATTGCTATTTGGTGCAACAGTTGCCATAAAAGTTGGCAAACCTACGATATTTAAATTTTTGTCTATTATTGCACGACCTGAAAACAACCAATTGAAACAATTATTTCATATTGACAATGGGCATAGTGAAAGCGGGCAGCAGGTATTGTCGCTCAGACTGGGGGAAAAACATGTTGCTTTTGCTATCACCAACCCAACAGGTACGGAATTGTACCAGCTAATTTATTGCACAACCGATGACCAGCTAACGACCGGGTGGAATGAAAGCGAACTAACAGCACTCTTTACTGCTTACCCGTTGCTGGCCACTTCATTTTACAGGGTAAAGGTAGTGTACGATTTTCCTCAAAGCACGCTGGTTTCTTCACAGTATAATAAACAGGAAGATGCTGGGTTGCTTTTAACAGCTGCAAGTGGCCCTATAGGAGATTCCCATGTTGTATCGGAATCTATTGCGGAATGGCAGTTAAATAATATTTATGCGGCTCCAAAAGCCATACGGGAATGGATAAGTCAAAAACTACCTGCGGCCACATTCATGCACCAGTATTCATTAGGATTAAAAAGTATCAATTCAACAGGTAGTGCAGGTACGCTGGCGGTTGATTTCCGGAAAAATGATTTTATGATTCTTGCAGTAAAGGGAAATACGTTTTTACTGGCACAAACTTTTGAGTACGCTGTACCGGAGGATGTTTTATTTTATTTATTAAAAACCTGCCAGCAGTTTGGTTTATCGCAACAGCAGGCAGAGCTCCAATTGTCCGGTTTAATCGATCAGCAATCATCCCTGTACAATGAGCTTTACCAGTATTTTAAAAATAGTAGGTTCAGGGAACCTGGTTGGAATATACAAAGCGATTACCCGTCCCATTTCTTCACCTCACTTAATGACCTGGCACAATGCGCATCATAGGAGGGGAACATGGCGGAAGAAAATTTAACCCGCCGAATAATATGCCTTATACCAGGCCCACGACGGATATTGCCAGGGAAGGATTGTTCAATGTATTACAGCATAACCTTGATTTTGAGGAGATCAAAAGCCTTGACCTGTTCGGCGGTACCGGCAGTATCAGCTATGAATTGGCCTCCAGGGGAGTGACTGACCTAACGATCGTGGAGAAGGATACGGTTATGTATGATTTCATTAAAAAAACGGCGGCTGCTTTACGGATAGAAAATTTAAAAGCAGTGAAGATGGATGTTTTCAAGTTTATGAACCAATGTGCCGACCAGTTTGATTTTATTTTTGCCGGACCACCTTATGCACTCACTTCTATTGACAATCTCCCTAAAGAGGTCTTCGAAAAAAAACTCTTGAAAAAAGACGGGTGGTTTGTTCTGGAACATACACCCAGGAATAATTATAAAGACTTCCCGTTTTATAAATCGGAACGAAATTATGGTACGACCATTTTTTCTACTTTTATTGAAAGCCGGGAAGCATGACCAAAAAAGAACTTAGAAATATTTACCGGGAGAAAAGAAACCAGCTGGGGTCTGCTGAAAAGGCTAAACTGGATGACCTGTTACTGATCCAGTTTCAAAAGGCACAACTTCCTTTTATAAATTTTTTACTTTCTTACTGGCCGATAGAAGAAAATGGCGAATCCAATACACATTTGTTTACCGATTACCTGGAATTTAAAAACCCCGGCTTACTGGTCGCCTATCCCAAAACGGATTTTTTTATGGATGAAATGGTAGCCGTTACCACGGATGCAGAAACCAATTTTCTAAAGAACGAATATCATATTTATGAACCCGAGGAGGGAAACAGGTTGGCCGCAGGGGAAATAGACATGGTTTTGGTTCCGTTGCTGGCGTTTGATAACAAAGGCTGTCGGGTTGGTTATGGCAAAGGGTTTTATGATAAATTTTTAGCGGAGACACGAAAGGATTGCATCAAAGTAGGGTTCTCCTATTTTGAGCCGGTAGATGAAATAAGTGATAAGGCTGATTTTGACGTACCTTTAAACCTTTGTATGACGCCGCAATCAGTTTATGTTTTCTAATTTCTTTCTCAAATCATTCCGTATACTTTTATTGCCATTTGCCTTACTGTACTGGCTAGGGATCAGTATAAGAAACTGGCTGTACAATAAGAACATTTTTAAATCCACCAGTTTTGGGCTTCCCCTGGTTTGTGTCGGTAATCTTTCCGTTGGGGGTACTGGCAAATCACCGATGGTAGAATACCTGGTGGCAGGCCTGAAAGATAAATTCAAAGTAGCTACGTTAAGCCGGGGCTATAAAAGGAAAACAAGAGGGTATGCCCTGGCCAATGCCCATTCTACGGCACTGGATATTGGAGATGAGCCCATGCAGTTTCATCAAAAGTTCCCGGATGTGCCGGTGGCAGTGGGTGAGGAGCGGATCCAGGCCATCCCCCAACTCCTGCACGACCAACCGCTGACGCAGGCTATCATTTTGGATGATGCTTTCCAGCACCGGTCTATCAAAGCGGGGCTTAATATCCTGCTAACCGAGTTTAATAATTTGTTTACCAGGGATTTTTATCTACCCACCGGCGACCTGAGGGATGTGAAAAACAGTTATAAAAGGGCCGAGATCATTATAGTAACGAAATGTCCGCCGGGCATAAGCGAAACAGAAAAACAGAAAATAAAAAAGGAGATTAACCCGGTTAGTAGACAAGCGATATTTTTTACAGCTCTTGATTATGGCCAAATGTACCATATTAGTACAAAGGAAACTTTTACGGCCAGTGAAAAAACCGAGATATTGCTGGTCACGGGCATCGCAAACCCAAAACCATTAAAAAAAATGCTGGAGGAACACAGCAATAGTTACCAGATGCTTCAATATGCAGACCATCATATCTTTACCATTGATGACCTGAACGAGATCAAACAAAAATTTCAAAAAATAGAAACAACCAATAAAATTATTTTGACAACGGAGAAAGACGCCGTACGGTTAGCCAAATTCACGCATGAAATTGCAGTGCTGCCATTATATGTCATTCCGGTTCGTCACCAATTTCTTTTTGATGAAGGCCACCAATTCGATAAATCGGTGGAGGACTTTATCGGGAATTTTAAAAAAGCTAAATAGCAACTTTTTATGGGAAGAAAAAATTCAAAGACGAAAAAAAATAGAGACAAACAGCGTTCCTCTTCTTCAACCGGGAAATTGCTCAAAGGCATGATGGATATTACCCGGTCTGGAATGGGCTTTGTTACCATCGAAGGGATGGATATTGATGTAATGATTCGGCCGGGTGATTTCAATACGGCTCTGCATGGCGATACTGTTCGGGTAGCGATCAAGGAAATACGCAGCGATGGCCGCCGGATGCAGGGTGCTGTAAAAGAAGTATTGCACCGGAAACGGAGCGAATTTATCGGGCGGTTGCAAATGAATAAAGGCTTTGCTTTTTTCATTGCGGAAATGGATAAACCAATGCCAGATATTTTTATTCCACTGCCATCTACTAAAGGAGCAAAAGATAACGACAAGGTTGTTGTGAAGCTCTTGCAATGGGAAAATGATGGCAAGCGACCCATCGGTGAAGTGGTAACTGTGTTGGATGCCGATAATAGCAATGATGCTGCCATGAAAGAGATCCTGCTGGAAGCAGGTTTTCCCCTCGAATTTCCGGAGGAGGCCCTGGAAGTGGCAGCCCGGATACCCGACACAATCACAGCTGATGAAATCAAAAAAAGAAATGATATCCGGGAAATATTTACGATAACGATTGATCCGGTAGATGCTAAAGATTTTGATGATGCCATTTCATTCCGGAAATTAAAAACCGGGAATTATGAGATAGGTGTACATATTGCTGACGTAAGCCATTATGTGGAGCCTGATACAGCCCTGGATAAAGAAGCCTATCACCGTGCTACTTCTGTTTATTTACCAGACCGTGTCAATCCGATGTTACCGGAACATATTTCCAATGTGCTTTGTTCTCTTCGCCCGCATGAGGATAAACTTACATTCTCTGCCATTTTCCAGCTAACACCAAAAGGTGATGTGAAGCAATACTGGTTGGGAAAGACGGTGATCCATTCCGATCATCGCTTTACCTATGAAGAAGTGCAGGAGATCATAGAGAACAAAATGGGAATGCATGCGGAAGAAATATTGATATTAAATGACCTGGCACAGAAGTTCAGGAAGAAACGGTTTAACAACGGGGCTATTAATTTTTCTTCCCAGGAAGTTCGCTTCAAACTGGATGAAAAGGGAAATCCCATTGGGATTATGATCAAAGAAAGCAAAGAGGCCCATCAATTGATCGAGGAATTTATGTTGTTGGCGAACCGGACGGTGGCCGAGAATATTTCCAAGATCAAGGTCAATGGTAAACCATTGCCATTCCCGTACCGTACACATGATGATCCGGATGAAAAAAAATTACTGCCTTTTGCAGCTTTTGCTAAAAAATTCGGACATAAATTTGATACAACTTCTCCCGATACGATCGCTGCATCTTTCAACCAGCTATTGAAAGATGTACATGGCAAACCTGAACAGCATGTGCTGGAACAACTGGGTATACGTACCATGGCAAAAGCAAAATATACAACGGGAAATGTAGGGCACTACGGATTAGGGTTTGAGCACTATTGCCATTTTACATCACCGATCCGTCGCTATCCTGATGTGCAGGTGCACCGCATCCTGGAAGACGTGCTGAATAATAAAATCAATCCTGATAAAAAGCTGGAAGAAAAATGCAAACATACCAGTGAACGGGAAAGAGCGGCGATGGAAGCAGAAAGAGCTTCGAACAAATACAAACAGGTGCAGTATATGAAAAACTACCTGGGTGAAGATTTTGAAGGGGTGATAAGCGGGGTGGCCAGTTTTGGTTTTTGGGTGGAAACGGTAGAGCATAAATGTGAAGGATTGGTCAGTGTCAACAGTTTGCTGGAGTATGATGAGTTCCGGCATGTGGAAAGTGATTATTGCCTCGTAGGGCAACGCAGTGGTAAGAAATTCAATATGGGAGATAAAGTAACGATCAAAGTAGTAGCGGCGAATCTTACCAAGCGGCAATTGGATTATGAATGGGTAGTGACAGCCGAAACAGCTATTGAAAAAACAAGTAAAGAAAAAGGTAAAAAGAAAAAGTAGAATGAATATTCTGATTGATTTTCATGGCCGTGAGCCTGTCAAACAGGATGATATCGGAAATATTCTTTTTCTTGAATTGGAGAAAAAAGGCTTTTCTCTTTTTTACAACGATGTCTTCGATCATTACAGTACCATTGATTTTCGAAAGGATGGATATAAATATAATATCATGCTAATTCCTAAAAGGTCCTCTATAGAATGTTCAACTTCAGTGTATAAAAATTTTTTTCCCCGGCTATTAAAAAAATATAATAGGGAAAAACTATCTTCATTTTTTTTATTGGTTAAAACTATTCTGGCCCTGGAAGGAATTATTAAAGGAACAACAATTTAGTCCCATGCAATCATTTGAACTCCTCTCCCAGAAATTTGCTTTATACTTCGATAAAAGGCATTTTCCTGTTGAACCGGCTTCTTTGTATGATCCCAATGAGTATTTTCTCAATTTAGGTGGTAAAAGAATCCGCCCCGTTCTCTGCCTGATGGGGAATGAACTTTTTGACAATGTAAAAGAGGATGCCTGGCATGTGGGTACGGCTATTGAGCTGTTTCACAATTTTACCCTGATACATGATGATATCATGGACAAGGCCCCGCTTCGCAGGGGTATGGAGACCGTTCATACAAAGTATGGAGAGAATACAGCTTTACTGGCGGGTGATGTAATGCTGGTAGCAGCTTACGAAGAACTGAACAAGATCAGCATTGAGTACCTGCAATCTATTCTTCATCTTTTCAACCGGACGGCCAAAGAAGTATGCGAGGGACAGCAGATGGATATGGATTTTGAAAAATTGGATAGCATAAGTTTATCATCTTACCTTAAGATGATCGAATTGAAAACATCTGTGGCGCTGGCCGCTAGTTTACAAACCGGGGCTATTCTGGGTGGGGCAGGGGAGAGAAACCAACACCTGCTTTATGAGTTTGGCAAAAAACTGGGTATTGCTTTTCAGGTGCAGGATGATTATTTGGATGCTTTTGGTGACCCCCAGAAATTTGGTAAGCAAGTAGGAGGTGATATACTTGCCAATAAAAAAACATTTCTACTCTTACATGCCCATGAAACAGTTTCTGCAACACAGTTAAAAGAGCTGAAGAATTTACTGGCTGGAAATGCACCGGATAAGATCGAAAGAGTTGTACAATTGTTCCGCGATTGCAAGGCCGATGAATGGGCTTTGGAACTTAAAAATAAATACCTGGACGAAGCATTCAATCACCTGGAAGATATTGCGGTACTATCCAAAAGAAAAGAGCCACTCAAAGAGCTGGCCCATTTCCTGGTGAAGAGGGAGCATTAATATTATCGGAAGCTGGCGGCCATATCAAAACCATTGGTCAGGCACAGGCCGACAATCACCAAATCCATCAATACACTAAAAAATAAGACAGGTATCGTTATTTTTGTTGGTAATGCAGCCAGGTTCAATACCAGCGGTATTGTCATAGCAGCAATTGCAAAAGGCCAGAAAATAAAGTGGTTACCCGTCAGCAGGATCGTTGCGACCGTCATGATCGTAAAAGCACAACCATGACCGGCTATCGAAAAAGCCACCCAGCCAAAGCGGTTTTCTTCCTGTCCGTCCGCCCAGGTGATAAATCTTTTCCAGACCGAGGTTTTTGAAACAGATATCCGGCACGCCGATGCATAAAAT
>JAWXCO010000142.1:0-51319 GCA_034408705.1 Bacteroidota bacterium | reverse complement strand
TTCCGGGCAGTGTGGGTGTGGGCATGTACTTCCATAGTTATTTTATTTCTCCAAAGGTCACAAAGGACTACTTCGGAGAGTCCCTTCGGACAGGTGATATTCTTTTTTTATCAGTATCATCAACTCTGCCGTTCGCAATTTTAATAAAAAAAAGCGATTGATAACAACAGCATTAATTCTTTTCTGCATCTGCACACGGTTATAAAACTGGTCAAGATCTTCTTTCTTTTCCGATAATAAAGGCGGGGTTCCTGTTATCCGGTTCAGTATAAAAACCTCCCTGGGATATTTATACTCTATGTTACTTTCAAATACAGCGGCATCGAGTACTTTTTCCCATGGGGATACATCTATAAACCGATCCCGTTCAAAATTTTCAAAATCTGTTACCCACTGAGTTTGTATATCAAAATACAATAGGCTGTCAGTAACTTTTGAATTCCGCAAAAGACGGAGACCACCTGCATTTTTCAGTTGTGTTAGTACACCGTTATTAGGCAGGAATTTATTTGCAAATGGCGCATAGAAAGCATGATAGTACAATAATGCTGTATTGCTTTTCCATGCTCCCGTTTTAAGCAGGTACATAATTGTATCCAGCGATTTCATTTTTTCCATCCGGAAATTTATCAAATCTCTGAGCTGTGTTGTATCTGACTTCAAATCAGAAAGAAGCGCTTTAACATATTGCCTTTCCCTGTCTTTTTCTATTTTATGCTCAAGCTGATACTCTGCCAGAAAACCACAGAATACAGCCAGAAACAACATTAAAAACTCCCAGAAATAATGGGTCCATTTTTTTCGGTGCCCTGAGCCTGTCGAAGGGTGTGCATGGTGGTGTACTTCCATTTATTAATTATTTTTTATCATTAAGTCAATAGTCTCCCTTTTACTATAAAGCATTTTTGAATAAATGTTTTATAGTTTCCAAAATTGCATTTGTTCAGGTGTGTCGGCTAATTGTTTTTTTGTTTGATCGTATCCTTTCTGAATAATCTGCTCCCAGTGATTCCAGTCCAGAAATTTGTATTCTTTTAAATCAAGCTCAATGAATAGAGATACATGCTGCTTACTTTGTTCCTGCCTATGCCGGCTGTTGATGGTAATACTATCGATTAGTATGGATGACAAACCCGGAAGTTTTTCAGTTCCCGATTTGGTTATCTTGTCCCAGAACATTTTCCAGGAGGAGGGGACTTCTTTTAAATTTACAACAGGTGTGTTTTCTGCGGAAAGCGATACCGCAATGGTGTATCGTACTGGTTTTTTATTGATAGATTCAACAGGCAGATTATCTATTACCCCGCCGTCAATATGCAGGTTTTGATTAATTATCACTGGTGGAAAAACACCCGGAATAGCGATACTGGCTTCCACCTGTTTGCGGAGCAATCCGTTTTCATGTACTTTGATTGAAGCGTTAGAAAAATTGGTTGATACGCAAAAACTATTTACCCATAAATCTTCGATAAAGGTATCGTTATACATTTCTTGTAAAAATCGACGAATTTTTTTCCCCGACATCAACGATACAAAAGGTAGCGTATAATCATTGGAAGTAAGTTTGCTTTGTGCAGCAAGTTTGCACAGTCGCATTATTTTTTCCATATCAAAGTCAGCATAGGTAATTGCTGTCCCATAAAGCCCACCAGCACTTGTACCTCCTACAAAATCAAATTCAAGCCCCGCTTCAAGTAATGCCTTTACAACTCCTGTATGTGCAAAACCCCTTGCCCCACCGCCACCCAATACCAAACCGATAGCCTGGTGTGTTATAATACGGCAAAACCGGCGGATGTCACGGAGGTTGTTTTTTCGAAAATGAATATGCAGATCACAATTTCTGTTTTCAAACCAACGCCTTGTGTTCTCCGGTAATTTTGCATCTTCAGGATGAAATAGCAGTAAGTAAATTTTTTTATTTAATACGCTGGTTGAATAAAGATTCAGTAGTTTTTCTATTTCATATAAATTACAGTCAGCATAAAATTCAGTGGCAACGATTACCAAATCGCAATAAGCTATGCTTTGTTTTGCCCATTCTATATGATCACTATCACATACCAGAATATTAAGCCCTGCATGTTTGTCCATATCGTCAAACGTGCTCTCATAGTTTTTTTCTGAAATAGAAAGAGAGTTATAAATTGTAATTTCCATCCCCATATTTATTAATTGTTCTTGAAGTTGAGCCGTTGTAACACTTACATCGTTTTCAGGTTGCAAATTCACTACCGCTATGTTTTTTGGGGCAGCGTCTACTTTTTTCTGTAAAGCATTACGCCGCATTCTTTCAATTACAAACCTGGTAATGATATTGGCAAAAGACGGAAACTCTTTTATAAGTAAAGTGTATTCATCATCTGCAATACTTATTACGATTGATTTTCGTAATGCAACAACCGATGCACTATGCAGCTCACGGGTAAAAAGAGAAAATTCCCCTATAGGCTCCCCAACAGCAATATCTCCAAGGATATAAATACCATCACTACTTTTTTGTAGTACACGGAAACGACCGGATAAAACAATATAAAAAGCATTACCCGGATCATCTTGTTGAAAAACGTATTGACCCGTATCATATGAAACTATTTTGGCGATTGATAATATGTGCTCCAGCTGTTCATCATTGATTTCCCCAAATAGCTTGAATAAGGATTCATAGCAAAGTTTTTTCAGTTGTTTATTTGTATTCATATTTTTTATCTCATTACTTTTATCAGACTGGTTAGAAGTCTGTATGAGTCTATATCATCTTCAATTAAAGTTTAAAGTAGGAGTGGAGTTGTTTAGTTTTCTCAGGGGAACAAAAAAAAGTAAATTAGTCTTCTTTATTGATATTTCGACTCTTTCAGTTTATTATTTTCAGTGCTGCTAAGCTGATCATTTTTTATAAAGGAATAAGTATATCTATAGCAGTATAAATCTTTTTTCTATAAGGAGGATTTATTAAAAAACATTCATGAATCCAACTCTACCGGTCTGTTGTTTTTGTGATCTATGATATTATCAGGGTGGTTAATATCTGCTATTAAGTTATTCGATAGTGATTCTTCAAACAGATGTCCCTGATACCTTTCTATTGTTTGTTCCAGCTTATACGGTGCCAGTAACCCGCTGAGCAAAGCCAGGAACAACATCAAAGACGCTCAGAAATAATTCGTCCATTTTTTGCGATGGTCCCGATATCCTGAGCTTGTCGAAGGATCGGGATGTGTGTGGGTATGTACTTCCATAAATAGTTTCTGGTTTATAGTTTTTTGTTTGTAGTTGTTTATTGCTCAGGTGTTATGATTTTTGCTCGGCTTATTTCAACCAGGTACAATTTGTAACAGATTCATTTTCTACACTATTCATTTTTCATTCGCCGCAAACACCCTTAGAAAATTGCCGCCAAGTATTTTGCGAATGTCTTTTTTACTATACCCTCTTTTTACTAACTCCTCTGTAACCTTTGGAAAATCTTGCACACCATCCAACCCGGCCGGTAAGGAATTAACACCATCAAAATCACTACCGAGGCCAACATAATCTACCCCAACCAATTTTACTATATAATCTAAATGGTCAAGTAATAATGATAAGGGAGGCCGCAACCCTTTTACTTCGTCCGGGTACTTTTCAAACAGGTACACCTGCATAAAATAGGGTTCAGGATTTATTTTCAACATCGAATCCATTTCAGTTTTATGTTTCGATGCAAATGCATCACTTCTTGCCTCAAAGAGCGGGTCCAGAAAACCACTGTAAAAATTGAGATGAATAACACCTCCGTTTTTCGCTAGGGCTTTTATCTGGTCATCTTTTAAATTTCTCCGGTGCGGACAAAGCGTATAAACACAACTATGCGACACCAAAACTGGTTTAGTGGTTGTAGTAATAGCATCCCAGAAAGTTTGTTCACCAACATGGCTCAGGTCAACCAACATTCCCAGTTCATTCATTCTTTTTATAATTTGCTTTCCAAAATCAGTTAGACCCTTTTTCCCTTCGGAGTTTAAAGCCCCTCCTGCAGAGGCCTCATCTAATGCCGACGTAGCCCAGGGAGTTGAATTGTTCCAGGTAACGGTCATATACCGCACACCTCTTTTATATAATGCATCTAACTTGTTTAAATCATTTTCTATCATATGCCCGCCTTCTACGCCAAACAGTACCGCTAACTTTTTTTGCCTGGCAGCACCCGCAATATCGGCGGTAGTAAATGCCTGCATCATAGCAGTTGGATTACGGTTAGTCCAGGCAAGCACGGTATCGATCTCCCGATTGGCCCAGCCGTAAGGATTTTTCATATTGCCATCGCACCAGATAGAAAAGAATTGTGCATCCACACCGCCTTCTTTCATCCGTTGTAAATCGGAGTGTGTTTTGTGCTTTAATTGCTGGTCAAAGCTTACTCCTTTATCAATTGCCGTAGTGGGAATATCATTATGCGTATCAATCAATATTGATTTAAAGTGAATTTTTTTTGCCCGTTGTGCAAAACTGGTTGCCGATACCAGCAGCAGGGCCGGTAAAAGGAAGGAAGTACTAAAGATTTTCATTTGTTGGTGTTGGTTTAAACTTTTTTGCCTGCTTGCGCCGAAACTTCAGCAAAGGCAAGCAGGGAAGACGAAAAGACGGGAAGTCAGAGATAAACTTTTTGCCTTAAGGTCTTTTCTCCTTACCGGCTAGAATTATTTTACTTTTATAAATTCATACGGCGTAAACTCTACAAAGTCGGCCACTTTTACCGTCAGCGATTTTACTTTTTTATTGGAAACTGTAAACTCCAGTTTTTTCATTCCATACAGCGGGTCGTTGTAGGTACAGAAGAATCGGTTGCCACCCAGCGGTTCTAATGTACCATATCTTCCTTTGTGATGTTCAAACCGCATGATGAGATTGCCGCTTTCAATTTTAATATTCATTTTACCATATACATTATGTACAAAGTCGCCGGCGTAAAAGGTTAATGGTAAATCTGTTTTTGGATTCATCGCAATACTATCCCGTACTTCTTTCCACTCTTTCATTTTCTTTTCTTCATCCGCCCACTGGTAGCTGCGGTACACGTTGCTGTAGTTGCGGTATGGCAAGCCGAGATAAGCATCCATAATTTCCCATTTCAATGCTTCATAAAAATTATTTGCATCTGTATTGGTCAAGACGATAATGCCGGTTTTTTCTTCGGGGAGCAGTGTAAAACTCGTTACAAAACCATTTACGCCACCAGTATGGGATACAATTTTTCTTCCGCTATATTCTTCTAATAACCAACCTAACCCATATAATGAAAAGTGCCCTTTATTAAACAGGGTGCCGCCATTTCCCAAAATTGAATGTGGCATTCTTGTTTGTGCAATAGCTGATGCAGGAATTACCTGTTTGCCGTTATACATCCCATTATCTAATTGCATCATCATCCAATGGCTCATATCGCTGACGGATGATGAAATGCTGCCCGCAGGTGCCAGGTTATCAATATTGCCATAGGGAATTTTTTTGAGTTCATTCATTACCACCGTGTGCGGCGAACATTTATTACGGGCTGTTTTTATATCTTTTGATAAGGCAAGGCTGTTATTCATACCCAGTGGTTTGAAAATTCTTTCAGTAATAAAATCGGCCCAGGATTGGCCGGTTACTTTCGGAATAATTTCTCCCGCCGTCATAAAAGCGGCATTGCAATAACCCCATTTACTGCGAAAACCATACATCGGTTTAAGCTTTCCCATCTTCTCTCTTACTTCTGCCGTGGTTAAATCAGAATCGAAATACATAAAATCTCCCTGGAAAGTTTCAAAACCGAGGCGATGACAAAGCAGGTCTCTTATGTTGGCTTCTTTCGTCACCCAGGGATCGTAGAGTTTAAAATCCGGCAACCATTTTTGTACTTTATCATCCAGCGATAATTTTCCTGCCTTGCCGACAGGCAGGGTTTCTGCATCGAGCATTGCTAATGCAGTTCCCGTAAATGCTTTACTGTTGCTGCCGATCATGAACAGGGTGTTCTCATCCACTTTATCAGCTGTTCCCGTTTCTTTTACCCCATAACCTTTCATCAGCACTACTTTTCCATTCTTTACTACACAAACAGCTACGCCGGGTATTTGCCATTCGGTTAATGCCCTGTTTACATAAATATCTAAACTGTCTTTAACAAAGGAAGGCAACGAATCAGTTTGAGAAAAACTGCGCTGACTTAATAATACAGGCAATAATAAAAAAAGGAAACGTTTCATGTAAGTAAGTGTTGGTTAAAAAATGGTAACGGAAATTACCTTTCTTTTTGCACTTACATAGTAGAAAAAAACCAGCCTATTGTTCTTCTTCCTCTTCTTTAAGGGCAGCAGGAGGGGGCAATCCCTTCTTATAACGAAGAAAGGCGGCTTTGATATAGTATTGAAACTCGTAATCCCCCGCCATTTTGGCAAACGTGTGGGAAGGCCGGTATAATTGCATAAAGCTGTCGAGAGCAGATCCATCCAGCAAGGTTAACCGGCGCACCAGGGCTTTATTGAAGCGATGATTAATATATTTATCCTGTTCATCTAACAATAATCTTCGCTGAAAAGAAGCGAGGCTCCGGTTACGTTTGAAGCGGAACATATTAATGATCTCATCCAGATCGAAACCGACACCCATCCCGTTCATCGTGGGTTTTATTTTGGGCTTCTGGTAGTTGAAGATCTTCGCATAGTCGATTCTGTTCTGTATCGAATCCTGTTTATAATTCTTCGGTCTTATTTTCACCTCCTTTAGTGTCGGCACATTTACCTGCAACGAAATATCAAAGCCCAGAGGGTTGGTAATTTTTAACACCGGAAATTTTATCGTGGGTTTGTTCAGGTAACTGAACCAGATAGAATCTTTCTCGTTCACTTCGATCCGGTAAAAACCTTCGGCGTTGGTGATAGTACCTTTTCCGGAAGTGGAAATAACACTCACGGCTTCCAGGGGATAGTTACGGGAACTGTCATACACCACTCCCCGGATCATATAGGTTTGGGCCCCGGCTGAAAGGTCAGCCAGGAACAGGGAACTAAGAATAAGAATTGTTATGTAGAAGAATCGCCTGGACAAAATTGTTTAATTGTCAGCAAGTAACGAAAGAAAATGCAAAATGTTCTTTAAAGTGGCTCAATGCGGGAAATGACCCGCTCAATCACCTCCGGGTAATGCCTATGTTCCAGTGCAGCGACCTTTCGGGCCAAACTCGCTGCTGTATCCGCAGCTGTAACAGGACAACGGACCTGGAAAATGATATGCCCGTGATCATATACTTCATCCACGTAATGTATAGTAATGCCGCTTTCAGTTTCGTTATGATCAAGCACCGCCTGGTGAACATATTGGCCATACATACCTTTACCCCCGTATTTTGGTAATAAGGCCGGGTGAATATTGATGATCCGCTCCGGAAATAGTTGTAGGAGCATTGCCGGGATCTTCCAGAGAAAACCGGCCAATACAATAAAATCAATTTCTTTTTTTTGTAACTCCATTATATACCCATCACCGCGGAAGAATTTTTCTTTATCGAGGAGCAAGACCGGAATATTTTCCCGGGCAGCAATTTTTATAACACCAGCATCCGGTCTGTTACTTGCGATCAATGATACCTGTATAGAAGAATGCTGCCGGAAACAGTCAATGATCTGCGAAGTATTACTCCCTGCCCCCGAAGCAAAAACAGCTATTTTTTTCACCGGGCAAATATAAACTTCGTTGATTGGTTAATTAGTTTATTGGAGCTGAACTCCTATTTTTTTTTATTATATCAATATGTTTTTTTAAACAGAAAAACACATTTACCTTTTCACGACCTTAATAAACCAATTAACTAATTACCCAGTTACCCAAAATATCATTGATTAAAGGACTATACGAAACCCATATACAGGTAGAAAACCTGGAACGTTCCATTGATTTTTATAAAAACATATTGGGGCTGGAGCATTGTCATACGGAAGAAAAAAGAAGGATTGCTTTTTTCTGGATCGGTCAGCCCAAAGAATATATGTTGGGATTATGGGAACAACCCAAAGCCTCGATCGAAAAACGACATTTTGCATTTCGGTGTGAGCTGGAAGATATATTGGAACGGTCGGTAGCCTGGTTAGGGGAAAGAAACCTGCAGCCCTATAATTTCCTGAAAGATGACGCAAAACAACCAATGGTATTTGCCTGGATGCCCGCCCTCGCCATTTATTTTGACGACCCGGATGGCAATGTGCTGGAATTTATTGCTGTATTGTCGGGAGAAGCCCGCCCGGAATTTGGAATCCTGTCGTATGAAGAATGGCTAAAAACAGGTAATTAGTGGGAAACGGGTCTATTAATAAGCTATGATCTTTCTGACTCTTCGAACCTCGTACTTCGTACTTTGTACTTTCCAATTCCCATTTTCGCCCCGATCTTCCTTATGTAGTTGATGAAAAAGCGAAATTGCCCGAAAGGGATACTTACGATCAGCACAGCCAGCGGCCAGATAATGGTGATCAGTAATATGTAAACGATTGCCCAGAGCCAATCCGGCATCAACGGCAGCACATTCATTATCTTTTTACCTGCAAACCCGGTTAAGCTGCCTCCGATAGCAAAAGTGCAGAGGATCAGCAGCAGTTGCAGGCCTTTTACTTTCCATTTTTTTTGTAGTCCTTCAAACATTTGCGGGTGCTTTTACAGCGTTTTATACCCTGCCGGGGCTGGTGAGGCGCAAAAATGCAGAAAAAACAATCAAGTCGGTGGCTAATTTTTATAACTGTTAAAGGTTACCCCCAAGTTGACTAAATTATGACAAACAATTTTCTAGTAGAAATAAGAACCAGCATAAATCCGCTGAAATGCATGCTGGTAGCGGATCAAAAAAAAGTTAAACTGGTTGTCGTTTTGTTAAGTTCCTGACTTATTTTTGCGCCAATCGAACGGATTTTATCCACATTTTTCAGCATCAATTGTGTCTATGATTCCTTGTAAACCATTGGCCAGAAAACTTACGCTTTTTTTACTTTCTTTTATTGTTTTTTCAACGATCAATACTGTATTTGCAGCAGGTGATGTGGGGGCGGGTAAAGCCCTTTTTATGAGCAAATGCGCCAGTTGCCATAATGTTTTGAAAAGAGGCACCGGTCCTGCGCTGGCTGGTGTAGAGGAAAGGCATAAATGGGCGGATCATAAAGAACTATTGAAATGGATCAATAACCCCTCAGCTTATATGGCTGCTGACCCTTATACCCAGGGGCTGAAGGTTGAATATGGTTCGATGATGACAGCTTTTTCCGATGTTACATTGAAAGATGTAGATGACATGGTTGCATATATTAATGATGCTGCAAAACCACCACCACCACCTCCTCCGGGTGAGGAAGTAAAATCAAGCAATTCGAACGCTGTTATCTTCGGTGTTATCTCTCTCATCCTTGGTATCATTGCCCTGATCTTAATGCAGGTGAACAGTAACCTGAAAAAGATGAGCGATGATGTGGAAGGTATCCGTCGTGCAGACCCGGTTCCTTTCTATAAGAACAAAATTTATATCGCTACGCTGGCCCTTATCTTCTTTGCAGTAGGCGGCTATTATGTATCCAAAGGTGCCATTGGATTTGGCCGCCAGATAGGCTATCAGCCGGTTCAGCCAATCTATTATTCCCATAAAGTGCATGCTGGTATCAACCAGATCAGTTGCCTCTATTGCCATGGCGCGGCCTGGGACAGCAAGCATGCTGCTATACCTTCGGTGAATGTTTGTATGAACTGCCATAAGTCAATTAACGCCTATGAAAAAGGCCCCAAGATTTATGACGAAGAAGGCAAAGAAGTGAACGGTACGTATGAAATTGAAAAATTGTACAAATATGCCGGCTTTGATCCCAAGAACCCGACCAAATGGGATCCTTCTAAATCCAAGCCAATTGAATGGGTAAAGATTCACAACCTGCCCGATCACGTTTATTTCAACCATTCACAACATATCAGGGCCGGTAAAGTACAATGCCAGAGTTGCCACGGCGAAATAACCGCCATGCATGAGGTAAAACAGGTATCTGAACTGAGCATGGGCTGGTGTATCAACTGTCACCGTGAATCCAAGGTTGATTTCAATTACAGCGACAGCACCGGCAACAAATTTTACAGCATTTACGAGAAGTTTCATAATGACATTAAGAATAATAAAATGGACAGTGTGACCGTAAAAGATATCGGTGGTATCGAATGTCAGAAATGTCACTATTAAACCCCTGTCCCCTAAAGGGAAACTTAGGTTAAATAGTCTTGAGAAGAGTTATAGGGTTCGAAAGAATAGAGTTCAGCTAAAAATATTTTTTAACCAATTCCGGAATTGTGTGATGGTAAAGTGATTTTGAGTTTTCGGAGAATAATTAGTCCGCCGCGGCGGATTTGGGGTATTATGAGTAACAAATACTGGCAAAGTTTCGGCGAGGTCAATGACCCGGAGAACCTTAAAAAGCTGTCCCAGGATGAGTTCCAGGAAGAGTTACCTTTTGAGGGATTTGATGATAAGGGTTTGATCGATGCCAAAGCTCCCCGCAGGGATTTTTTAAAGTATCTCGGTTTTAGTACAGCTGCTGCTACTTTAGCTGCCAGTTGTAAGATTCCCGTGAAAAAAGCAATTCCGTATGCTAACAAACCGGAAAACCTAATTCCGGGTGTAGCAAAATATTATGCAACTACCTATGTGCAGGATGGTGATGTGATACCGGTAGTAGCTAAAGTAAGAGATGGCCGACCGATCAAAATTGAAGGAAATACATTGGCGGGTTACACCGGTGGTGGTACTACTGCCCGTTCCCAGGCTTCCGTATTGGATCTCTATGATATGTACCGGGCCAAATTCCCCTTACATAAAGTAAAAGATAAGTTTGAAGAGGTTCCTACATTCGAACAATTTGATAAAATGGTAGGCGATGCAGTAAAAGCTGCGGCTGGCACTACAGTTTTATTGACTTCTACAATTACCTCTCCTTCTACGAAAGATATTATTGCTAAGTTTCCAAACTTAAAGCATGTACAATACGATGCCGTTTCTTACAGCGGTATGCTGCTGGCCAATGAAGCAAGTGGTTTTGGAAGAGAAATTCCTTCTTATAATTTTGGCGCCGCTAAAGTTATTGTAAGTCTTGGTGCTGACTTCCTCGGTACCTGGCTCAGCCCCGTTGAATTTGCCAGGGGTTATTCAATCGGGAGAAAGATCGATGAGAAGAATCCTTCCATGAGCAAGCATTACCATTTCGAGAGCCACCTGAGCATGACGGGCTCTAATGCAGACGAACGTTTTACACACCGTCCTTCTGAAACAGGTGCGGTGGTACTGGCTTTATTAGCTGCCGTAAACGGTGGAACTGCCGCTGTGGCAGATGCAAAATTGAAAGCCGGAATTGAAAAAGCGGCGGCTGATTTAAAAGCGCATAGCGGTACGGCCTTAGTAGTATGCGGCAGTAATGATAAAAATGTACAGGTAATTGTAAACGCTATCAATAGTGCAATCGGCGCAAACGGTTCAACGATCAACTGGAATCAGCCTGTTAATTACCGCCAGGGTATTGACAGTGATATGGTTGACCTGGTAGCACAAATGGAAGCCGGTACTGTTGGTACACTGCTAATCCAGGGTGCCAATCCAGCTTATACATATTTCAATGCGGATCAATTCAAAGCTGCATTGAAGAAAGTTAAAGTGACGGTTTCTTTCAATGAAAAAATGGATGAAACAACGGAACTCTGCGAATACATTATTCCAAATCATCATTACCTGGAAAGCTGGGGTGATGCAGCACCAAAAGCAGGTTTTGTAAGTTTCCTTCAGCCGACCATCTACCCTTTATTCAAAACACGTCCGTTCCAAACTTCTTTATTGAAGTGGAGTGGTAACACACAGGATTACGAAACCTATTTCAAGAAGTATTGGGTTGCAAAACTCGGATCTGAGGAAGCTTTTAATAAAGCATTACAGGACGGCGTGGCCGAATCTCCTGCTGCCGCAGGTGCCGGTGGCTATAGCGGCGCTGCAACTGCTGCTGCCCAAACTGCTATCGAAAGCTATAAAAAAGTAACAGGCGCAGAAGTTGTTTTTTACCAGAAAGTTTCTATCGGTACAGGTTCACAGGCGGGCAATCCTTGGTTACAGGAATTACCAGACCCTGTAACAAAAGCGACCTGGGACAACTATGCGCTGATATCCATTAAAAAAGCAGAAGAACTGGGTATCAAACTGAATACGGATTACGAATATTATCCTGAGAAGCCAGTCATTGAGTTTACTATCGGCGGCAAAAAATTAGAACTGCCTATCCTTGCTCTACCGGGTATGAATGCTGACACGATTGCCATTGCGGTGGGTTATGGCAGAAGTGAAGCCATGGGTGTAACAGCAGCAGGGGTTGGTAAAAACGTATATGGTTTTGCTACCTATAATGGCAGCACCGTTGACAATTATGCAGCTGTTGCATCAGCCACTAACCTGCGTACGAAGTATAAAATTGCACAGACACAAATTCACAACTCTTACGAAGACCGCAAAGAAGTAGTAAGAGAAACTACATTGGCTTCTTTCAAGAAAGAACCGAATGTGATCCCTGAGTGGAGAGAAGAATTGAAAGATGCTTTTTATGCCAAGTCCAATGATGATTTCCGCAATGCCACTTTATACCCGCAGCATGAGCAGCCAGGTATCAAATGGGGAATGAGCATTGATATGAATGCCTGCTTTGGTTGTGGTGCCTGCGTGGTGGCCTGTAGTGCAGAAAACAACGTATCAGTTGTAGGTAAAAGAGAAGTACTCCGCTATCATGATATGCACTGGTTAAGGATTGACCGCTATTTTATTTCCGATGAAAAAGATCCGGATAACCTGAAAGGCGTGGTGTTCCAGCCGATGCTTTGCCAGCATTGTGATAATGCTCCCTGCGAGAATGTATGCCCGGTAGCCGCCACGAACCACAGTTCAGAAGGTATCAACCAGATGGCCTATAACCGTTGTATCGGAACAAGATATTGTGCCAATAACTGCCCGTTCAAAGTTCGCCGCTTTAACTGGTCTGATTATACAGGAGCAGACAGTTTCAAGAATAACCAGGACCAGCAACTGGTGGGTAAACTGGATGGTGTGATCCAACAGATGAATGATGACCTGACAAGAATGGTATTGAATCCTGATGTTACGGTTCGTTCAAGAGGGGTGATGGAAAAATGTTCTTTCTGTTTCCAGAAACTGGCGGCCGCAAAATTGGATGCAAAAAAAGAAAACCGCATACTAAAAGATGGTGATGCAAAAACTGCCTGTCAAATGGCTTGTTCTGCCGGCGCTATTGTTTTTGGTAATGCAAAAGATAAAGACAGTGAGCTGGTAAAAGTGCGGAACGAAAATAAACAACGCAGTTTCTATGTGCTGGAACAATTGCATGTGTTGCCAAATATTACGTACCTGGCCAAAGTGAGAAACTCTGACGAGATAGACGAACATTGGGCAGGCCAGCATGGTGGAGAACATGCAGACGCAGGACACAAAGAAGAAGGGCATATAGAAGAAGGCCACAAAGCTGACAGCACATTGCCATCAGTACCTAAAGCAGAAGAAGCAACTCATTAAACCCTGTCCCTAAAGGGAAGTTAGGTTTAAATGGTTCTTATCAATTTTGAATACCCATAGGGGTAAAATGTAAGGTAGAAAGGGATGGCTTGTATTTAGAACCCCGTAGAGGTTCAACAATAGATGCTAAAAGTACAGAACCATGAAGAATCCGCCAGTTGGCGGAAGGGAAGATGACCAAAGAATAAAAAGTTGAATAAATAAAATAAATAGCTGGAGGCTCATAGCTAAAAGCTCAAAGCTCAAACCAATATGTCATTACTCAGATACGAATCACAGGTAAGACCAGCACTGGTAGAAGGTGATAAAGATTACCACCAGGTAACGGAAGATATTTGTCGCCCGGTGGAAGCCAAACCTTCCAGGCTCTGGTGGATCGGCTTTATTATTTCTGTGCTGTTCCTTTGCTTTGGTATTCTTTCCGTTACGATGGAAGTAATTTATGGTACCGGTCAGTGGAACCTGAATAAAACGATCGGTTGGGGCTGGGACATCACCAACTTCGTATGGTGGGTAGGTATTGGTCACGCCGGAACTTTGATCTCAGCGATCTTATTATTATTCCGCCAGGGATGGAGAACCGGAGTAAACCGGGCAGCTGAAGCGATGACGATCTTTGCGGTAATGTGTGCAGGCCAGTTCCCGATCTGGCACATGGGTCGAGTGTGGAATGCCTTCTTTGTTCTTCCTTATCCCAATACAAGAGGCCCGCTGTGGGTGAACTTTAACTCACCGCTTCTCTGGGACGTATTTGCGATATCTACTTACTTCACCGTTTCCTTACTATTCTGGTACTCTGGTCTGCTCCCTGACCTTGCAACATTGCGTGACAGGGCGAAAAAGAAATGGAGAAAAATGTTTTATGGTGTGGCCGCATTCGGCTGGACAGGAAGTACCAAACACTGGCAGCGTCACGAGGCATTATCGTTGGTACTGGCCGGTTTAAGTACGCCACTGGTATTGTCTGTTCACACGATTGTATCCTTTGACTTCGCCACTTCGGTTGTTCCGGGCTGGCATACAACTATCTTCCCGCCTTACTTCGTAGCAGGTGCCATCTTTTCTGGTTTTGCCATGGTGCAAACATTGCTGGTGGTTACCCGAAAAGTACTCGGCCTACAGGAATACATCACCCTCGAACATATCGAGGTCATGAATAAAGTAATTGTACTGACCGGTTCGATCGTTGGTATTGCCTATCTCACAGAGTTATTCATGGCCTGGTATTCTGCACAGCCTTATGAAAACTTTGCGTTCTTCGAGAACAGGCTGAACCTGAGCAGTCCTTATGGCTGGAGCTACTGGATTATGATGGGTTGTAACGTACTGTCCCCACAGATATTTTGGTTCCGCAAAATGAGAAGGAACCTGGTGCTGACCTTCTTCATGTCCATATTGATCAATATCGGTATGTGGTTCGAACGTTTTGTGATCATCGTTACATCGGTGTATCGCGACTACCTGCCGAGTGCATGGAGTACGTATTATACACCGAGCATCTGGGAAGTTGGATTTTATATGGGAACCTTCGGGTTGTTCTTCACCTGCTATTTCCTGTTCTCCAAATTTTTCCCGGTTATTGCGATCGCCGAGATCAAACATATTTTGAAACGAAGCGGTGAAAATTATAAAGAAAAAATGGACGTGGTAGAAAAGAAGGGCACCGATAAGTTTGCGGACGATGAGTCGCATGATCATTAAAAAAATGCTACTGCCGTGATCCGCCAACCGGCGGATACGAGCTGGTAGAGTATGAAAGAATAAAATTGTTTGGAGGTTTCTTTGCGCTGGTTGGCGGATCGAAAATCATAGCTAAAAGCTAAACACAATGAGTGTAAAAAAATTTGTAACAGGTAGTTTTTATGACGAGGCGGTATTATTTTCTGCCGTAAAAAAGACCCGTCGTGCCGGCTACAAGATCCATGATGTCTTTACGCCCTTTCCTATTCACGGATTGGATAAAGCCATGGGCTTGCGGGACACCAGTCTCCACACTGCAGGATTTATCTATGCTATTACCGGTACAGCCACCGCTGTCGGCTTTATCACCTGGGCATTGACCGTTGACTGGCAAATCAATTTTGGTGGTAAACCTTTCTTTGCCTTACCCGCCTGGATACCGATCGCCTTTGAGTTGACAGTATTATTTGCAGCTGTGGGTATGGTACTTACATTCTGTTACCTCTGCCAGCTGGCACCATTTGTAAGAAAAGATCATTTCAATCCCCGTTCAACCGATGACACGTTTGTGATGGCACTGGAGTGTACCGATAAAACCAATGATGCAGAAGCGATCAGCTTTTTACAAAGCATTGGCGCGGTAGATGTACAGGTGCAGTATAAAGAAACAGGCTGGTGGTTGGGCCGTTATGATAAGGACAGGAAAAGGTTTGAAAGAACAGAAGAAACAGAAGTGACAGTGCATTAATAAATATAACTGAAGATGATGAAAAAAATTTGGATTATATCAATTTTTGCAACGATCATGCTGGGAATGGTGAGTTGCAATAACGTACGCCGGAGCCCGGGCCGTGTTTACATGCCGGATATGGCCTATAGCCGTGCATATGAAACTTATGCATCCACTGAAGCATTACAACAGAAAGGAGTTCATTATACGTCCATGCCGGTAAAAGGAACGATTGCCCGCGGGGATATGCTGAGTATCTATCCTTACGAAAACGATTCAATAGGATATGTACAGTCTGCATTGGTAAAAAATCCTTTAAATGCTGATAGTATAGATCTGAAAGAAGCTGAAAGATTATACCTGGTGAATTGCGGAATTTGTCATGGTACCAAACTGGATGGTAATGGCCCCTTGTATAAAGGCGGAGAGGGTCCCTACCCCAATAAGCCGGCTACCCTGGTGGGAGATGCCAAGTATGAGGCGATGGCGCCCGGCACTATGTTCCATTCACTTACCTATGGTTTGAATGCTATGGGCAGCTATGCTTCACAACTAAATACAGAGCAACGCTGGATGGTGATCGCTTATATTAAAGGAAAACAAGGTGGTGGTGCGGCCGCAGATAGTGCAATGGCGAAGCAACCGATGGCAGATACGGCTGCTAAAAAAGGAAAATAAGCTGAGTGTAACCGGGAACGGAGATTTATATTTTGGAATTTCATAAAAGAGAACACTGATGTCAATACGGGAAAAATTCATCGTAACAAAAAGATACAACACTATCGCCATAGCGCTGATGGTGGTTGGTGTGTTAGCCATCGTTGCTTTATATGCTACCCATGGCGCAAAAGATGATGCACATAAACAGGCCCGCTTCTGGGGCTCCCTGTTACAAAACAGTGTTTACTTTTTGCTGGTGGTCAATGCGGCCATGTTCTTTATCTGTGCTACCACATTGGCCTGGGGCGGCTGGCAAATGGCTTTCCGTAGGGTGCCCGAAGCAATCTCTGCTGTGGTACCGGTTCTTGGTACCATTTGCGCTGTCATTCTTTTGATCATCTGTTTTGGCAATAATCATGAATTATATCACTGGACGGATACGGAGCATGTGAAAGGTGACGCGATATTAAATTTTAAAAAAGGCTTCCTGAACAAGAATTTCTTTGCCGTTTCTACTGTACTGACCGTTGTTGCCTGGTCACTGCTGGGCTGGAAAATGCGGAAACTGTCCCGCAGCCTGGATGATAAACCTCTGGCAACTGTAGAAGAGAGAAGAAAATATGTATTGAATAACACAGTATGGGCTGCTCTGTTCATCGTGGTTTTTGCACTTACGGTGATGTCTTCTATTCCCTGGCTCTGGCTCATGAGCATTGATGCTCATTGGTACAGCACCATGTACAGCTGGTACACATTTGCGAGTACGTTCGTAGCGGGAATGGCCCTGATTTGTTTGTTTGTCGTGTACCTGAAAAATACAGGATACCTGGAATATACAAACGAAGAGCATTTACATGATATCGGAAAATTCATGTTTGCGTTCTCAGTATTCTGGACCTATCTCTGGTTCTCCCAGTTCATGCTGATCTGGTATGCCAACATACCGGAGGAAACCACCTATTTCAAGCCAAGGGCACAGGGTGTTTACAGCGGTATATTCTGGTTGATGTTTATCATCAATTTCCTGGCGCCGCTACTAATATTAATGAGAAGAGGAGCAAAGAGAAATTATTCGACCATTACGTTTATGGCATTGCTGATCATCTTTGGTCACTGGCTGGATTTTTACCAGATGGTATTCCCCAGCCCAATGACGGATCCCAAAACAGGTGAAACGCAGGTGCCGATGATTTTATATGATTTTGGTGTGGCGCTTGGATTTGTTGGGGTGATTATGTTCGTAACCGGCAGGGCCCTGAGCAAAGCGCCGCTGCTGGCAAAAAACCATCCTTTTGTAAAAGAAAGCCTGATACATCATACCTGATCGTTGGACAGTTATCAAAGGCTGATGCAATTGGTAATAGTTTTGTATTAAAAACGGGAATTTATTATTATTTAGAACTTAGATAAATAGTTTATGCAAACAATTTTCATCGTTGCAATTTTAGGCCTGGGGTTTTTGATCACTTTTCAGATCGCCAAGGCTAGTGAGTATGTGGCTGTATTGCGGGGCGAAGAGAAAGCCAGGAAGCAAACCAATAAGGTTAATGCCTTTATGCTGCTGGCATTTCTTATCATTGGTTTGATCGGTGTATATTATTGCAATGAACAATTAAAAGGAAAGATCCTGGGCGAACCGGCTTCTGATCATGGGGTGTTGATTGACAGGATGCTTTATATCACTATTGCCCTCACAGGCGTCGTATTCCTGATTACCCAGTTTTGCCTGTTCTGGTTCTCTTTCAAATACCAGGAGTCAGATACAAGAAAAGCTTACTACTACCCTCACAATAATAAACTCGAATTGATCTGGACCGTCATTCCCGCTATTGCACTTACCGTACTGGTTGGATTTGGATTGTTTTACTGGTTTAAGATCACAGGTAATGCACCCAAGAATGCCATGATCGTGGAAGTAACAGGTAAACAGTTTGGCTGGGAGTTCCGTTACCCCGGTGGTGATGGTGTGCTGGGAAAAAAATATTTTAAGAATGTAAGCCCTGAAAAGAACAACCCGGCAGGACAGATATGGGAAGACCAATATAACTACGACGATGTATTTGTAGAACAGGAAATGCACCTGGTGGTTAACAAACCCGTCAAGCTGGTCATCAATGCAAAAGATGTGATACATGATGTTGGTTTAGCCCATTTCCGTATGAAAATGGATGCGGTACCCGGTACGCCTACTACGATGTGGTTTACGCCAAAGTACACGACAAAGCAAATGATCGAGAAAACCGGGAAACCTGAATTTGTATATGAACTTTCCTGCGACCAAATGTGCGGTAAAGGGCATTACAGTATGCGGGGAGTGGTGGTAGTAGAAACACAGGAAGAGTTTGACGTATGGCTGGCAGGGAAAAAACCACAGTACCTGGTGGCTAACCCGGATAAAGATCCGGCATCGCCTAAAAAAGACTCTGCCTCAGTCATCAGCAACCTACCTGCCGGAGCCATTCCGACAGCAATGAAAACAAAAAATTAAAACAGGTAACAGCAATAGTTGTTACTAAAATAAAAGATTATGAGTGAAGTAATGAATGTACATGCCGGAATGGACACTGCACATGCGGCACACCAGGATGACCATAGTCATCATCAGCAATCCTTTGTTTCGAAGTATATCTTCAGCATGGACCATAAAACCATCGGGAAGCAATTCCTGATCACGGGTATTATCTGGGCCATTATTGGTGGTTTATTCTCTGTACTTTTCCGTCTGCAGTTAGGTTATCCTGAACAAACCTTCCCGATCCTGGAAACCTTCTTTGGTAAATGGGCGAAAGGCGGGCAGATACAACCTGAATTTTATTATGCGTTAATTACCATGCACGGAACGGTGCTTGTATTTTTTGTATTAACAGCAGGATTGAGCGGAACATTTGCCAACTTTCTTATTCCGCTGCAAATAGGTGCCAGGGATATGGCTTCACCTTTCTTAAACATGTTGTCCTACTGGTTCTTCTTTATGGCCAGTGTGGTGATGATATCTTCTTTGTTTGTTTCCACAGGACCTGCATCGGGAGGGTGGACGGTCTATCCACCACTAAGTGCCCTCGGGCAAGCCTCTTCCGGCTCCAAGATGGGAATGGATTTGTGGATCGTGAGTATGGCTTTGTTTGTGGTATCATCTTTATTAGGGGGTCTTAATTATATCTCTACGATCTTGAATCTTCGTACAAAAGGTATGAGCATGACCAGGCTGCCATTGACTATCTGGGCACTGTTCTTTACTGCAGTACTGGGTGTATTGTCATTCCCCGTATTATTGTCTGGTTTGATCTTATTGTTATTTGACCGCAACCTTGGTACAAGTTTCTACCTGAGTGATATAGTGGTGAATGGTGAAATATTACCGAATGAAGGAGGTAGTGCCATCCTGTTCCAGCACTTGTTCTGGTTCCTGGGTCACCCCGAAGTATATATCATCCTGCTGCCGGCAATGGGAATGGTATCAGAAATATTATCAGTGAACAGCCGCAAGCCCATTTTCGGTTATATGGCGATGCTGGGTTCTTTGTTTGCGATTACCATCCTGGCCTTCCTGGTTTGGGCACACCACATGTTTGTTACGGGATTGAATCCCTTCCTTGGTTCGATATTCGTATTGCTAACACTATTGATCGCGGTGCCATCGGCCATCAAAGTATTTAACTGGCTCACGACACTATGGCGGGGTAATATCCGGTTTACGCCGGCTACCTTGTTTGCAATTGGTTTCGTTAGTTTATTTATTTCCGGTGGTTTGACGGGTATCTTCCTCGGCAACTCAACAATTGATATTCACCTGCATGATACCATGTTCGTGGTAGCTCACTTCCATATTGTAATGGGAGTAGCTTCTTTCTTTGGAATGTTCGCCGGTGTATACCACTGGTTCCCGAAAATGTTTGGCCGCTACCTGAACAGTACCCTTGGATATATCCATTTCTGGGTAACTATGATCGGCTCTTATCTTATTTTCTGGCCGATGCACTACCAGGGGTTGGCCGGTATTCCCCGTCGTTATCTCGATAAGAGAGGCTGGGTTTCTTTTAATGGTTTCCCGGAGCTGGATAAAATGATCACCATTGTATCAATTATCGTATTTGCTGTGCAACTGATGTTTGTGTTCAACTTTATCTATTCTATCTTCAAAGGAAGAAAAGTAACAACACTAAATCCATGGGGAGCTAATACACTGGAGTGGACCACACCGATTCGTCCCGTACATGGTAACTGGCCTGGTGAAATACCTGAAGTACACCGTTGGGCGTATGATTATGCTAAAGACGGAAGAGAGTTTATTCCGCAGACAGAACCAATCGGAGAGAATGAGAGCAAGCACTAGGGAATGAGGTATAGCTAGTGGGGTTTGGTAAGTGAGGAATGGGGGATTAGTGGTAGGAGTTGGTGAACTCCGGAAGGGTGTAATCTCAGTAGTAGTAGAATTGAGAAAAATGTTCTTTAGAGCTCCGTAGGAGCGAAATGTTTTGATGATCAGTGAACAGGCGAAGATAGACCGCAGGATCCTGTTAATCGTACAGAAGTCAGGAACATAAATTTTGTGTTCTTTTATATATTAAGCGAAAGCGAGATGAAAAAGCTTAAAGATTATTTGCAGTTGATGAAGCTTTCGCTGAGTATCATGGTGGTGTTCAGTAGTGTGATGAGTTTTGCACTGACAAAAGGCTCAGAAACATACGTGGATTTTTGGAAAATGATATTTTTGCTCTTTGCAGGTGGGATGCTGGTAACAGGTAGTGCCAATGCCATTAACCAGGTAGTTGAAAAAGATACCGATGCACTGATGAAACGGACCGCAAAACGTCCGGTGGCAGCAGGTCGGATGAGTGTAACGGAAGGATGGGCTTTTGCCATTATCACCGGTGCCCTCGGGATTTTTATCCTCGGCAATTATTTCAACTGGTTGGCAGCAGGATTGGCAGCGTTTAGTTTGTTCCTTTACGCATTTATTTATACGCCGTTGAAGAAAGTGAATTCAATAGCTGTATTGGTAGGTGCAGTTCCGGGAGCATTGCCCTGTTTGATTGGCTGGGCGGCAGGTGATAATAACCTGGGAACCGGCGGTTGGGTATTGTTTGCGTTCCAGTTCTTTTGGCAGTTCCCCCATTTTTGGGCAATTGCCTGGGTGGCACACAAAGACTACTCTTCAGTGGGCTTCAAATTATTGCCGGCGAATGAAGGGCCGACCAGGTTTACAGCGATGCAGACGATTGCTTATTCGCTTTTGCTGGTGCCAGTTACGATCGCACCTTATTATACCGGGATGTGTGATTATAATAGCACGCAGGGAATAATAAGCCTGGCATTAATTGGCCTCGCCAATTTGTTTATGATAGGAAGATGTGTAATGCTGTATAGAAAAATGGATGTGGGATCGGCAAGAAAAGTAATGTTCGGAAGTTATATGTACCTGCCGGTTGTGATGTTGGCCTTTTTGCTAAGCAAGTCATAATAAAAACGAAGTGATGGATATAGTGAGTAATCAACAACGAAAAAGAATTCATCCCCACAAGTTTACGATGTGGGTTGCCATTGGAAGCATTGTGATGATGTTTGCAGGTCTGACGAGTGCTTTTATTGTAAAAAGTAACCAGACCAACTGGGTGCCGGTCGTGATACCGAAAGTATTTTGGATATCAACGGCAGCCATTATCATCAGCAGTATCACTCTGCAGCTGGCATTAAGATCTTTTAAGCAACGGGCCATGAGCCAGTACCGGTTATTGATCGGCGTAACGCTTTTGCTGGGAGTTGCCTTTGTGATATTACAATGGTTAGGCTTTCAGGATATGTGGGCGCAAAAAATAACGTTTAAAGGTTCAGGCGCTGGGCAGTTCCTGTATGTGATCTTTGGATTGCATGCGATACATGTGATTGGAGGAATAATCACTTTGATCGTGATGTTTATCAAAGCATTTTTCGGGAAAACTAAACTGTATAGTTCCGTTCCGGTAGAAGTAGCGGTCATTTACTGGCATTTTGTAGATGTACTCTGGGTTTACCTGTTGTTTTTTTTCCTGATAATAGGAGGAAGATAAGCAGTGATAGAAAAGATTGGGTGGTTTCATCCTGAAGGAACCAGCTGTTTAAAAAAATAAGAACAATTTCGAAACCCCCCTTTAGGGAATGGGGGCAAATGTTTTAAATATGTCAACACAAGTAACAGTACATCAGACCAAGTGGTGGACAGGTGGTAAAAGCCCCTTCAACCTGGAGTATGGCAAACTGATGATGTGGTATTTTTTGATGAGTGATGCCTTTACGTTTGGTGCTTTTTTGATCTCGTATGGCTCTATACGGTTTAGTCAAAACTTCTGGCCTGATCCTAACGTTGTATTCAACGCCTTTCCGGGTGCCGGCCATGCCAACCTGCCATTGGCTTTTGTGAGTGTGATGACCTTTATATTGATCATCAGCTCTGTTACCATGGTGCTGGCCGTACATGCCGGGCATAAAGGAGACAAGCAAGGAGTGATTAAATGGATGATTTGGACTATTATCGGCGGTCTGGCATTTTTAGGTTGCCAGGCATGGGAGTGGTATCACCTGCTTACAGGTGAACATGCTGTGCTGGTAGATGGTAAAATTGAATTGATCGCTCAGAATATGAGAGGTAATCCATGGGGCCATTTGATAGATCCTGCGCTTACCCAACAAGCATTGGCGGCGACTTCACACGAAACATTGGTCCATATGGCTCATCAGTATCCGAAGGAAGGCACTGCAGCGTCTATCGAAGCACTTGAAAAAATGTCGGGTGGCCAACTGGCCGGAATGATCGATGTGGCCCATGCACATGTGCGGGAAAAAGGTCCTGTAGCATTCGGTGGTTATTTCTTTGGTATTACCGGTTTCCATGGTTTCCACGTATTCTCTGGTGTGATTATTAATATTGTGATGTTGATCATGGCGCAGAAAAATGTGTTCCATAACAAGGGACATTACCTGATGATCGAGAAAGCGGGTTTGTACTGGCACTTTGTAGACCTCGTATGGGTGTTTGTATTCCTTTGTTTCTATCTAATATAAAAGCCCAACCCCTAATAACAGATACCTGTAGTTTAGGATTTTAAAATTTGTAATTTAATTGAGTATGCAACATCCGGCATTTGAAGAAGTAAGTTTCCATCATCATAGTGATGATGCTGAGTTTAAAAGGAGAGTAAAGAAGACGACCATCCTGCTTTCTGTGCTCACTGTTATTGAGCTGGCTATCGGGCTGCTCATTTATAACCTGAATAAGAGCGATACGAACAGGGATTTCCTGATCCTTGGTTTTAAAGGCGTGGTCTGTATCCTTACGCTGGCCAAAGCCTACTATATCGTTTCTGTTTTCATGCACCTCGGTGATGAGATCCGGAATATGATCATGACTATCATAGTTCCGCTGATGTTATTTGTGTGGTTTATTTTTGCTTTTATCTATGAGGGTAATTCATACAAGAACCTTCGTAATACCTACGACCCCCATTTTAAAGAAACAACGATGCCAAAGGAAAAAGGGAAAAAAGAACAGAAGGAAGTGAAACTACCCGTAGAAAGTGGAAAGGAATAACCAGGTATATTAATTGTAGAACCAAACCATTAAACCAGGAAGCGGTTTAATGGTTTTTATTTTTAGTGGCCTTACTCTCATTTAAAGAGAGGAACCAGATCCAGAAAAGCCTGCTTTTACGGCTCTGATTAAAACTGAACTAGTGAATAAGAAAGCCCTCTACGCTGTAATGCTGGCCATGCTGCTACCATTAACCGCTTATTTTATTGTAAAAAGGAAAAGTGAAACGGCTGTTACTATGCCACGACATTACCTGCCGGACTCTGTTATTACCGTCACTAAAAATGGGAAAAGAGTAAATGATACAGCCTGGCACCGGCTGGCTGATTTTGAATTGACTAACCAGGAAGGCAAGCCAGTTTCGTTGGACAGCCTGAAAGGCAAGATCATTATTGCTAACTTCTTTTTTACACACTGTCCTACGATTTGCCCCGGCCTTACCATGAATATGAAAAGAATGGCCGAGTCTATTCATAACGGACAACGGGTGGGAGATAGAACCAATAAGGAGGTTCATTTTCTTTCGTTTAGTGTTGACCCCCAACGGGATTCGGTAGAGCGGTTAAAATACTGGGCCGATAAGTATCAAATAAACCCGGAGCAATGGTGGTTATTGACTGGCGATAAGAAAGTGATCTATGATATGGTGATCGAAGAAATGAAAGTAGGCCTGGTGGATGGGAAAGGTGTGGATACCAATTTTATTCATAGTGACCGCTTTGTACTGATTGATAGTAACCGGCATGTAAGGGGATACTATAGCGGCCTGGATTCTGCTTCCCTGACCAAATTATCCAACGACCTGGTTTTGCTCACCATGGAAAAAGATCCCCGGAGTAAAAGTTTTTTTGATGGTAAGCTTCAGCTGATGGCCATTGTTTTTTTACTGGCGATCATGGGGGTGGGGTTATTATTATTCTTTCTACGAAAAAAATCATAAACTATGCTGCAGGCAGCCTGGAAAAAGAACGATCAAAAAGCAAAGACACTCATATTTATATTTTCAGGGGTAGTGTTTGCAGCGGTAGTGTTGCTAAGCCGGGTAAAGCTGGAAGTAAACCTGGGCTTTGATGTACACTTATTTGCTAAAGCCAATGCCATTATCAATTCATGCGTGGCGGTACTCCTGGTCATTGCATTGATAGCCGTGAAAAGTAAGAACTATACACTCCACCGAAATCTGATGATGACTGCGATGTTGTTGTCAGTTCTTTTCTTAGTGAGTTATATCTGTCACCATTTATTTGCCGGCGACACTCGTTTTGGGGATGTGAACCACGATGGCATTGTTTCTGATATGGAGAAGGCGGCCGTGAGTAGTAGCCGGATAATCTATTATATCATACTTGGTACACATATACCGTTGGCAGGCATCATTCTTCCTTTTATTCTTTTTTCTGCGTACCGGGCATTAACAGGTGAATTTGATAAGCATAAGAAACTGGTCCGGATCACCTGGCCCATCTGGTTTTATGTGGCCGTTACAGGAGTGGTGGTATACTGGATGATCAGCCCGTATTATAGCTAACTTTTTTATATTTTTCCAGCCCAGGCATCTTCTTCCGCTTTTTGTGCTTGTTTATTCTCTTTTAATTTAGCCGGAACCTGTTCCACGTACAGGCCAACAACGAGTACAATATGATATAGCAATAGAGCGATTACTACCGCAGAAAATGCCTGGTGTTTTGTCCATACAAAAACAATGATCATGGAAAGGATAGTACTAATGATCAGAAAAACAGGAGCTACTGTTTTTTTTAAAGCCAGTAAAAGCAGAGCTACCATAGCAAAAAGATAACCGGGTACCAGAGATTGGGTGATCCAGTTATTGACAGTAACTACCAAATGTTGAATTAAGCAGGTAAGTGATAAGAGAACACCAATAGCACCACCATATTCACAAAGATTAAGTTCCTGCTCGGAAAAAATAGCATTTTTAGTAGAAGACATGATGATCTGTTTGCATTAGGACTAATAATATCAGCAATCAAAATCCCAATTCCTCCACCGGGTCCCAAAAATGTTTGTTGAAATCAACCACCTGGTCATTTTTTACTTTAATACCTTCTTTTTTTAATAGCTTTTCCATCTTGCCGGGCGGAGTGAAGTGGAATTTACCAGATAAAATACCCAGCCGGTTGACTACCCGGTGAGCGGGTACTTTTAATTTTGCATGATGACAACCATTCATTGCCCAGCCTACCATCCTGGCTGAAGATTTTGTGCCTAAACAAGCTGCAATCGCTCCATAAGAGGTAACTTTTCCTTTGGGTATTTGACGGGCAACTTCAAAAACGAGCTCAAAGAAATTCTCTTCTCTTTTCCCGGAAGGCTTCAACGTCTTTAATTTTTCGGAAGGCTTTCTTTTAGCAGTCATAAGATGAAATTATGTAATTTTTCCCATCATATATAACAGGCTGGCTATAGCTGCTTTTGCGAAGAATTATTTTTCTCTTCGAGTAAAACAGAGCGACGGGGTTCAGGTACGTTTTCATACTGGAAGGGGCAATGCTTGCAACCATTGCCACAACAATATCCTTTTTCCATATGATATTGTTCGGTCAATACCACGTAACCCTCTTCATTAATGTAATAATGGATATGCTCAGTCAGCTCCTTCATGTTCTTGTAATAATTGTTTTAATTTTTCATCCAATTCTCTACCGGCTAATTTTTCAGGCAGTGCAAAACAGAGATAATGGATTCTGTTACTTCCCGCAATATCCAATGATTCATAATGTGTCCTGATCTTTAACTCCTCCGACACTGTTTCCTTACGGAATACATTATCCAGGTCCTGGTGGATGGTACAGCCATACAGTTCAGTGACCAGTTTGGTAAACCGGTACAGATCCGGACTGTCTGTCTTTAGATGTATTAAACCCCCGGGAATAAGAAATTGTTTATAAAGGCGTAAAAATTTTGGATGGGTCAGCCTTTTTTTGGCCTTTGACATCCGCAACTGGGGGTCAGGAAAAGTGATCCATATTTCTGAAACTTCCCCGGGAGCGAAATAATCGGCTACCTGGTCTATCAGGGTCCGGACAAAAGCCACATTATTCAGGTTGTTTTGTAGCGCTTTCTTTGCGCCCACCCAGATACGGTTGCCTTTCAGATCAAGGCCAATAAAATTCCGTTGCGGGTATAGTTGGCTCAAACCTAGGGCATATTCGCCTTTACCGCATGCCAGTTCAAGGGTAATCGGGTGATTATTTTTGAAATAAGCACCCCATTTGCCCGCCATATCTATTGGGAACTGCAATACATTGGGAAAGGTTTCCAGTTCTGCAAAGCGGATCAGCTTTTTTTGGCCCATAACGGGCAAAGGTAAATTAAATCTTCACCTGCAGGCCAACCCCAAAGACCGATTTCATCTGTAAGGCCGGTGACGGGCCTTCGTCCCCGAATAGTTTTACATCATCATCATAGATCATGTCCAGGTTCCAGCTAAAACAAAGGAGCTTGCCCACTTTAACTGATACGGCATTGGTGAACTTGCTTTGTTTAAAAAATAAGCGGATCAGACGGAACGGATTAAACTTTGATAAGCCTATTTATTAAAGTCGAAAAATAGTACAAGCAAGGGGATAGAAGAAATAGTTTTTTATTTCAAACAGCATGTTAAATAGTATTTATACAAATGAATGTTAGTACAAAAAATACCGTCTTTGTACAAGACGGCTTCGGGTAGTCAATAATAAATAATTATAATTTCAATATCAACCCGATCCCAATAAGCGATTTTAATTGCAGGGCAGCAGATCATTGATTTTTTCCGAACAGTCTTACATCGTCATCATAGATCATATCCACGCTTCAGGAAACGGAGAATACTTTTCCAAGTTTAGCATTCAACAGGTTTGACATAAAGAGATCTAGATTCTGTGGATTGTTGCGGTAATTAGAGAACAGGTCGAGTCTGTCTTTATAGATAATGAATTTATTGAATTCTTTCAGGTAGCCGATGGTGGCAAAGGCGCCGAATTCGAAAGCGCTTTTCTCTCCGGGCTTTACACCATATAGTCCTCTATTAGAAAGTGCCGTATCTCTTACAATCACCCAACGGGCGGTAGCCGGCGAAACAAAGATGGTCAGGTTTTTTGTGGGCTTATAATCCAGTCCGGGGCTCACTAATAAATAACCCGGCGCCATGTAAGCAGAAGAAAATGTTTTTACATTGTCCGGGAAGATAAATCCTTTGAAGAACTGCGAACGTAGATTGAGTAAACCGGAAAGATTCAGTTTTGAGGTTAGGGCATAACCATATTTTGATAAAAGATCATAGCGGTCATCATTTTTACGGCCACCGAGGCTGGTCGTATTGACATAGCCGAGGTTAAAATCAAAAGTATTATCCCAGCTGTGTTTGCCATTTTTATGAAATGCAAAGAGGCTGAGCAGTGAATTAACGGGTAAAGAAAAATTATCACCACCGGCAGCCCAGTTACTTAGAGAACCCTAGGATACATTGATACCATAAAATCCTCCATGCTTCCACTTTTTTGTTGTGGTATCCGCCGCATCTTTCTTAACGGTCTTACCGGATTCTGCCTGCAGGTCTTTTACCGTTTTGTCCTGGGCGGTTACAACAAAGGCGATAAATAGCAGCAATAACAACACAGCTTTTTTCATAACAGGAGTTTAGAATGATAAGATATATAGTCGCGAGATAATAAATCCGGAATTATATCCTCTTATCCATAATAAAAACTTTCACTGCTTCTGATAGTCGGAGGGACTTGTTTTCTTTTATATTGATTTTGGAAAGATCGGTAAGACGGGTGATGCTTTCCGGCAGTGTTGTAAGTTTATTGGATTCCAGGTAAAGTTCTTCCAGTTTGGTAAGGTTGCCAAAGTTTTCAGGAAGGGAGGTAAATTTATTTCCATTCAGGTCCAGTACGATCAGGCTGGTCAGTTTGGTGATACAGCCTGGTAAAATAGTAAACTGGTTATAAGACAATGCAAGATATTTAAGGTTGACAAGGCTGCTCATACTTTCCGGAAGAGAAGTAAGGAGGTTGCCACCTAACCCAATCTCGATAAGGTTGGTTAGTTTGGAAATACTTTCCGGTATAGAAGGCAGCAGGTTCCCATATAAATAAATTTCAGAAAGGCTGGTCATCTTAGCCAGGAAATCAGGAAAAGAAGCGATCTTATTATTATTGAGGTAGAGCTGCTTGAGATTGGTCAGCATTGTGATCGTTCCCGGGATAAAGGATATATTATTACTACTCATATCCAGCTCTGTAAGGCTGGTCAGGCGAGTAACGATTTCCGGGATACTATTGAATTTGTTGGCAGTCAGGTTGAGTTCGGTAAGTTGGGTTAATCCGGTAATAGTTTCCGGAAGGGAGGTCAGTTTGTTTCCGGCGAGGTCAAGCGAGGTGAGGTTGGTCAGCCTCGTAATGCCTTCCGGCATCTCTGTGAGTTTTCTATTGTTCAAAGACAGGATATAAACATCTGTGGGGGTGGCCAGTGCTTCCTCCAGGGAAGAGTAGACTTTGTCTTTTTGAGCAGTACTGATAAGGGAGTAAAGGGCCAGGGCCAGGAATATTGGTAGTTTTTTCATGCCGCTAATTTCGGGTTTTTATTTTTTACAATCAAGCCCAAAAAAAAGAGCCCTTGAACCTTGGAAAGGATGAAGAGCCGGGGAAGCCGCAATTTGGTAGGAAGGATTGCCTGCGGCAAAGAGTTAGGAATGCAGGTTAACCCCGGATGATTACGAAATAGCACGATGATTGGACTCGGGCAAAGAATACAGGTTAGCCACATCTTGTTCCGTCCGAAGGCGGGAGATTAACACGGATTGATACAGATTTCCTTCTGCTTCGAAGAAAAGGAATGTATATACCTGAAGTGCTGTAAGGGAAGGGCTCGACTCTGTCAGCTGGCGAATAGTTAGCTATAGAACAATCCTGTATAAATGTGTGGATGGGCTGAAGTACCCCCCGAAGGCCACCATTTTTTGAGAGAAATATTTACTCCGGAGCAGTGATTGATTCCCAATGATATGCAGTACAAGTGTGCGACGCAAGGGACGATGCCATAAAGTACTGAAGCTGGGCACATAAAAAAGAGAGGAAACTGAGAGCAATTTGCAGGTTGTTAAGTGAATTTGAGCCATAAGTATAAGGAAAGTGATAATATAGGGCTGAAACCATTGTTGATGGCTGCTTTTGCGATAAGTGCATATTTATTGGATGGAATTACTCCCTCTCAGGGATTTTAGGTTGGAAACCAGTTCTTTTCTAAAATCAAAATACACAAATAAGTATGTACTATATTACATATTTGGCCACAAACAAACTTTAAAATATATTTTTTAGCATTATTGTGTATTATAATACATATAGTACTTTATATTTTGATATAATTACGTAAATTTGGTCTAAATCAGTAATATATTACCGACATGAATTTAGTGGAAATAGGTGATTTGATTAAAAAGAAACGTGACTCTTTGAATTTGCGCCAGGAGGATCTTTCGGAACTCAGTAAGTTAGGTACTAAAACCATTCATTTAATTGAGCAAGGGAGTGGTAACCCTTCCTTTGAAACTTTAAAAAAAGTGGCGGATGTTTTGGGACTGGAAATAATTGTAAAAACAAAACAAGTTAATTGATGGCGGAAGCGGGGGTATATTATAATGGAGTGATAGCAGGAATTTTAGAAAAGAAAGACGCTTCAACTTATGTGTTTACTTATACTGACGAATATTTTGCCAGCCAGGGTATGCCAGCTATTAGCCTGAGTTTTTCGAAGACAGCAAAGCAATATGAGTCAAGGGAGTTGTTTCCCTTTTTTTATGGGATGCTTGCAGAGGGAATCAATAAAGATATACAATGCAGGTTGCTAAAGATTGATGAAAACGATGATTTTACCCGGTTGATAAGAACAGCGGGAGAAGATACTATCGGTGCTATTACTGTAAAAGAATTAACAGAAGAGTTATGAGATGTTTTGGATGCTATAAAGACAATATGGAGGGCTATTGTGCCAGCTGCCGAAAAAAGCTTTTTGACAGCAAGAAAGTGAGTCATGTATTGTCCTTCGATACTCCTAAAGCTGATAACCTGCCGTCATACCAGGAGAAGACAAAAAGGCTTTCTATCTCTGGCGTTCAATTAAAGTATTCCCTGCGGCTGGAAAAAAAAGAACTGGTATTTGCTGAAAAAAACGGTCAATATATTCTGAAACCAATCCCTCCCACATCTTTCATTGTGCTTCAGGACCAGGCTCCGGAGAATGAACACCTGACTATGCAGATAGCAAGTCAGCTTTTCAATATCCCGGTTGCAGAAAATGCGTTGATCTATTTTAAGGATAACGCTCCGGCATATATTACCAGGCGATTTGATGTAAAGCCGGATGGCACCAAACACTTGCAGGAAGATTTTGCACAAATAAGCGGAAAGACGAAGAAAAGCGATGGGGACCATTACAAGTACAATGGAACATATGAAGATATTGGAAAGCTGATTAAAGAAAAAGTAGCTGCATATCCAGTGGTAATAGAGTCATTTTTCAGGGTAGTGCTGTTCAATTATATATTCTCCAACGGGGATGCACACTTAAAGAATTTTTCATTAGTGCAAACTGAGTTTGGCGATTATACTTTAGCAAAAGCATATGACCTGATGTGTACAGTGCTGCACACGCCTAATGAACATGATACAGCCCTGGATTTATATAAGGGAGATATGCAAAGCAGGGTTTACGTTAAATATGGGTATTTCGGAAGACCGGATTTTGAGACACTGTCTGAAAGGATAGGGCTGTTACCCAAAAGAGCACAGAATATTATTGATATGATACTGGATAATCAGAACGAAGTGTCAGCAATGGTTGAAAATTCATTCCTTAGCGACGCAGCCACAGAAGTGTATTTGAAAAACTATAGGGATAAAGTAAGAAGGTTTAGTGGGGAAACTACATAGAAATGCTGTTAAGAACATTGTTAGTACTTTGCAGATACTCATTGATCTCTTTCGCCTTTGGCGCACTGGTCTTAATTGAATATGTCCTGGCATTCCAGTCCTTTTCCTGAATGAAGTATCCGGTAGCGATTTCTACACGCTGATTATCTTTTGGGATACGCAGATAAATTGGAACCCTTCCCTCTGGATTAGATTTGGAACGATACAGCAAGGACAACATTTTGAGTGTTGTTACCATCTGTGATAATTTAATAGTGAATAGAGGAAAAACAGGTTACCGATTTGGTTACCGTTTTGGCGCTTTTAGTGAGTGTTTGCCGGCAGGTTGGAAAACAAGAAAGCCTTCATAAATTATTCATTTACAAAGGCTTTAGTGACAGTTTAAAACTGATTCAGCTGTAGGGGAAGGGCTCGAACCTTCACGGAGTAGTTAGCTGTAGTACAAAGTTCGGTGGTCGACCCCGGTCGTCCCGATTTTCATCGGGACGGCTCTATGCTACGTTTATCCTATGATCTCCACCCCCGAGACAAGAGGGCATGTCTGCCATGCTTTCGCAATTTCATCACCCCACAGTGTGTCTTGTTATTTATAAGAACTTGCCTACCGTCATGCAGGCTTGATCGAACAAATATAGGCTGATTTGCCTGTTCATTCCAAATTATCTAATAAATATTTTGAAATTATAGAATTTATTCAAATATTTGCCAATAATAGTAAATATTGTCTAAAATAAATTAATAATATGGCAGGGAAATTAAATCTTGACAAACTGGATCTGCAGATCATTCACCACATGATGGAAAATGCTGAGATATCTTATGCCGACCTGGGAAAGAAGCTATTTGTTTCCGGCGGTACCATTCATGTCCGTATCAAAAAACTACAGGAAGCCGGAGTGGTTAAAGGTACCCGCTTAAAGGCAGATTTGAAACAATTGGGTTATGACGTTATCGCTTTTATCGGTATTTACCTGAAAGAAAGCTCTCTCTATGATGCAGTAGCCAGGGACCTGCAAAAAATACCGGAGATCGTCCGGCTCAATTATACCACCGGCAACTACAGCATGTTTGCAGAAATCGTTTGCAAGGATATTACCCAACTACGCTTTGTACTACACGACCAGCTGCAAAAGATCAAAGGCATTGAACGGACAGAAACTTTTATTTCACTCGACGAAAGCTTTAACCGGAATGTGAAAGTGATGTAAAGCGTCTGCTCCATCAACCTGCCAGGAAAGAATCCTGAAAGGGATTTATCAATACGCCGGAATATGAAAGTGTCATCGCGATTTTATACTTCACTTGGATTATTGATTATACTAAATATAATCATCAAGCCAATCTGGATATTTGGGATCGACAGGCAAGTACAGAATACCATTGGTACAGCAGCATACGGCACTTATTTTTCCCTGCTGAATTTTTCTATTGTTTTCAGCTTCTTGCTGGATTGGGGATTGACCAATTATTTCAACCGTCAACTGGCGGCTGATCCCGGTATATTTCTCCATAAAACCGGCCAGGTCCTTGTTATCAAACTTCTTTTTTCATTGCTGTATGCCGGGGTTGTTATGATGGTAGCCCATCTATCCGGTGTAGAGCAGTGGAATATCCTATGGGCTGTCATTATTATCCAGGTGCTTACATCTTTGTTCCTTTTTTTTAGATCGATTATTACCGCCCGGCAACAGTTTAGCACCGATGCCTGGCTATCCATCGTAGACAAAGGATTAATGATACTGCTCTGCGGGGGCTTTCTTTATTTTCCTGCAATTGCCGGGGAAATCACAATAGAAAAATTTTTACTGGCCCAGATTGTATGCACCGGCCTGGCGATACTATTGGTTTTGTTTTTACTTGTAAAAAGGGGAACGGCTTTTTCAAGAGTAGCGGGCTCTTTGTGGAGCCGGCAACTTTTACAATCAGCCATACCGTTTGGAGTAATTGTTTTGGTTATGTCGATTCATAACCGGCTGGATGGCTTCTTATTGGAAAGAATACACCCCAACGGAGCATATGAAGCTGGGATTTATGCCGGTGCTTACCGGCTGCTGGATGCCGCTAATATGGTAGGTTATTTACTGGCTTCCTTTTTATTACCCTTTATTGCCCATCACAGGAGTGAGGAAAAAAAAATAAATGAAGTGGTGTTGAACAGCCGGCACATACTTATTCTTCTTTGCTTGTTTGCAATTACAACAGTTGTTTTTCATGGACCCTGGATACAGGAGGTCTTGTATCACAGCTCAGACAGTAAAGCAATAATTGTTTTACAATACTGTTTACCGGCTTTGCTGGGGTATTCTTTGGTTCAGGTATATGGCACAGTAATGACGGCTACCGGGCAGGTTGTTCCTCTTTGTTATATTGTATTATTGTCCGTATTGATAAACATTGTATTGAATCTGCTTTTAATTCCCGGGTATGGCGCTAAAGGTTGTTGTCTTGCTGCACTTGCCAGCCAGGGGTTTTGTGGTATTACTACAATGTTGTATGTTCAAAAAAAATCAGGCTTACTAATCCACCATCGCTCGGGCTTAATGTATATTTTTATAGGAGTAATATTGAGCAGCTTTTATTACTGGAGCCGGGAGATGGGGATCAACCGCTGGCTGCTTATTATTGGCGCAGGGTTTATTACGGTTACCCTGTCGATACTTTTCAAATTGATAGCTATCAGCAAATGGCGAAAAAACTGGATATAATATAACCCTTAACAGCAATCGTATGCCGGATATAACAGACCTGATAGGAAGATGGTGGAAACAAATGTTGGGAGTATTTCTGCTTTCGGTATTGGCAGTAGGAGTTATTACTTTTTTAAAACCCCGGCAGTACCTGTCGATAGCCACGGCTGTTCCTGCCAGTTCCTTTGCGGCAGATAAGTCAAAAATATTCAGTGATAATGTGCAGTCGCTTTATTCAGCCCTGGGTACACCGGATGATCTTGACCGGGTGCTGGGTACTTCCAAACTGGATACGGTCTATCTGGCCGTAACGGATGCTTTTAATCTCTTTGACCATTATAAAATGAAAGAAACGGGGCCTTCAGCTAGAATAAGAGCCGCCTGGCGATTGAAAAAGAATACTACCGTAATGAAGAGCGAATACGGAGAGCTGAAAGTAAAAACATGGGATACCGACAAGGACCTGGCACCACAACTGGCGAATGCTTTGATGAATCAGCTGCAATCTATCCACCAGCATTTACAAAGTGCAGGTAATGAGGCTACCCTGTATGGATTGATAAAAGGAAAAAAAAGACTGCAAGTACGGCTGGATAGCGCTGCGGGTTTAGTACCAGACAATAAAAACCAATTGCAAAACCAGGTATTACAGTATGAAAAACTGATCAGTGAATACCAGTTACTGGTTGACAGTAAACCTCCTTCCTTAATAGTAGTGGAGAAAGCAACGGCTTCCCTGCATCCCGACAAGCCACAAAGAGTAAAAATATTGGTAGCTACAGCCCTGCTCAGTTTATTGTTTTCATTACTCGCCGCATTGGTACTTGACAGACCAAAAGCAGTATAATGACAGTTATTATCAATAACAGGACGCAAAACTTTTTTGGCCTGTTGGCGGTATTGTTCATTACATCTGCTGGTGTAGCTGCTTACACCGGGGAATACGTGCTGATCGCTGTTCCTTTTGCCGGACTTTTATTTTACACAGGTTGGCAACATAGAAATGCCCTATTTCTACTGCTCCTTCTAAGCCTACCTTTTTCTTTTGAATATAATTTTTCTTCCGGGCTGGGAACCGATATACCAGATGAGTTTTTAATGCTCTTTGTGTCCCTGCTTTTCGGTGCCTATTGTCTTTACTCCCCCAATGCGATCACGAAGAAAATCCGACAGCATCCATTATCTCTCTTCCTAATGATTATTATTGGCTGGACACTGATCACTGTCATTTTCTCGACGAATCCCCTCATTTCTTTAAAATACCTGCTGGCCAAGGGATGGTATATCGGCGCTTTTGTACTGGCTCCTTTACTTGTTTTACACGACAGGAAACAGATCCGGACAGCTACTATAGTACTGGCGGGCTCCATGTTATTGATCACCATTATCGTGTTGGCTCGTCATTACAGTACTGGTTTCAGTTTTGCTACGATCAACAAAGCAGTCAGCCCTTTCTTTCGTAACCATGTGAATTATTCTGCTATGCTGGTTTGTATCCTGCCGGTATGGGTTGTTTTTTTTTATGGAAATAAGAAAAGGAAGATCAAAGTTTTTCTAGCCGTTGTGATTCTTATTACCTTGCTGGCACTGTTCTTTTCCTATGCAAGAGGAGCCTGGTTAGCCTTGATAGCCGGTGCTATGGCTGTTTGGTTGATCAAAAACAGGTTATTATTTTTTTCTTTTATCACGGGGATCATTCTCACGATTGGTTTATTGTTCTGGATAAAAGAAGATGATCGTTACCTGCAGTATGCGCATGATTATAAGTCCACTATTTTTCATGAAAATTTCAGTGAACACTTTATTTCTACTTACCAGTTGAAAGATGTTTCAACCGCGGAACGTTTTTATCGCTGGATCGCCGGCGTACGTATGATAAAGGACAACTGGCTGACAGGGTATGGTCCCAATACTTTTTATGATAATTACAAAGGCTATACGGTGCCAGCCTATAAAACCTGGGTGAGTGATAATCCTGAACATTCGACCGTACATAATTATTTTTTGCTAACGGCTATTGAACAGGGTATCCCGGGGTTTTTTTTCCTACTGCTTTTGCTGGGAGCTATGTTCTGGTATGCACAGCATTTATACCACCGGGCAAATGACCAGTTCTATAAAATGGTGGCTGCTGTAGCAGGGGTTATGCTTACAATGATCATGGTATTAAATTTTCTAAGCGACCTTATTGAAACCGATAAAGTGGGAAGCCTTTTCTTTTTATGCTTTTCGGTGTTGCTAATAACAGATATTCAAACAAGAAAGAAATCAGATCCTGCCCCTGACATTCAGGGCATCCCGTAACCCATTCCCCAATAAGTTAAAGGCCAGCACCAGTAACATGATTGCAAAACCAGGAGCAAGGGCGAGCATTGGATTTTGCGTAATGATAAAATTATAGTTTTCTTTAATCATCAGTCCCCAACTCGGTTGCGGGGGCTGTACGCCAACACCCAGGAAACTTAATCCTGCTTCTATGACGATGGCAGACGCAAAATTACTGGCGGCGATCACCATCACCGGCCCCATGATATTGGGCCAGATATGGCGCACGATGGTCCTGAAATTGGAAAAGCCCAATGCCCGGGTAGCTTCTACATATTCCAATTCTCTTACTCCCAATACCTGTCCTCTTACCAGTCTTGCTACGTTCACCCACATCGTGAGTCCCACGGCAATAAACACCTGCCAAAAACCTTTTCCCAATGCAAGAGTGATAGCGAAGACAAGTAATAAGGTGGGGATGCTCCAGATCACATTGATAAACCACATAATGATATCATCGGTACGACCACGGAAATAACCAGCCAGCGATCCGAGTACCAGGCCAATGCTCAACGAAATAATAACAGTAATCAGTCCCACACTCAGGCTTACTCTTGTGCCGACAATGATCCGGCTTAAAATATCCCGGCCATATTTATCTGTTCCGAGCCGGAAGGTCAGCTCTTTGATGGGCTCATCTGCCAGGACAGACTTATTATAAATCTGTCTTTCTGCAACCCCCTCATCAATATACTTTTGAACAATTATGCTGTCACTGATCTGCTGATGACTAACGATGGGTGTATAATAATACACATCTTCTTTACCCGTAGCCAGCTGTTTGAAGAAGCTGGTTGTTGCAACATCTTTATCCTTTTTGATCTTAATAAAGCTTTGTTTGAAACCCGGATTTTCTCCACCAATTTCCAGGATAATGCGGTTAGCAAAAGGAGAGGAGTCAGGTGCAATGAAATAAGCAAAGATGGCTACAAAGACTGCGAGGATGATCACCACTAATCCAAACACGGCGCCTTTGTTTTTTTTCAGTCGCCGCCATGCTGCTGCCTGGAATGATCGGGGGTGATTCATGTTGGAAAGATAAGCTAAGAGGTTAAAAGAGAAAAGGAATGGCTAGTGGGGTTCGGCTAGTGGGAAATGGGAAGTAGCTAGTGGGGGTTGCGTTAGTAGGAAAATACCCTTTTACTCCTTTCCTCTTTTTACAATTCTCCTAGCTAACCTTACGACCCTTCCATTCATATTTCCCCAGCTGCCCAAAAAGGCCGGAGATGATCGTATAAAAAATGTGGAGCGGCTGAAAAAAGAAAAATAATTTGATGGCCCACCGCTTATCAAAAAAGGAAGACACAGATATAAAGAAGGGAAATTCAATAAATGTTTTGGCTATCCATAAACCAGCGAGACAGAGCCAGTAAGGCGAATAGAAAAATCCGGCAATAGCTAGTACAAGAAAGGAAAGATTAAAGAGGTACACCAGCAGCAGGACCGAAAAGATCCTTTGATCATCATAACTCTTCGCCTTGCTGGCCCAGCGGATACGCTGGTTGAAAAAAGATTTCCAGGTTTTCATCGCTTGCGTGGAAACGATTGCGTTTTTTGATTTCAGGTAATGTACCCTGCCCGGATCTTGCTTCCATATCTTATGCATCAGCAGCATATCATCACCGGAAGCTATATGATCAACGCCGGCAAAACCATTGACTGCATAAAAGGCTTTTCGTTCATAGGCCAGGTTGGCTCCGTTGCACATGGACATTTTCTTTGAATGGACAGCAGCGCCGGTAATACCCTGCAACACCATAAAATCCATGGACTGGAAGATTTGGACAACGGAAGAATTACAATTGATCACAACGGGTGCCGCAATAAATACAGCTTTTTTTTCTTCTTTGAAAGCAGCGATCAGCTTCAGCCAGTTAGGCAGGGGCAGGCAGTCGGCATCCGTGGTTATGATCAGTTCGCCGGTGGCTGCTGCAATACCTGTTTCGATCGCTTTCTTTTTATAAGAGTTGATATGGTCTTCTTTCAATTCTACCAATTTAACAGCGGGGAATCGTTGAACAATGGCAGCCGTGCTGTCGGTTGAATGATCATCCACTACAATGACCTCAAACAATGTTGACGGGTACGTTTGCCCCTGCAGTGCGTGTAACAACGGGCCAATATTTTTCTCTTCATTCCTGGCAGAGATAATAACAGAGATTTTTGTTTTTGCTGATGTGATGGAAGGATTGTAATCCGGGATCGATCTCCAGTTCCGCCAGTAATAAATTATCAGCAGGCTGTAGAGGATAAATAATACTATAATGATGTAAACAAGTATCATGATGATTGTCAAAGCTACTATCAGCGCAGCAAAGCCGGTAAGATTTCTTCCGCATGTTTTTCATGCAACACCTGATGACCGGAATGAATAATCGTAAGGGTGCAATGCGCTTCAATTCCCTTTTTAAATTTTTCAGCGACGGATGAAAGAATGATACGATCATGTTTGCCATATACCAGGCGTACAGGTGTCGCATTAGAGCGGATATGATTTTTGACCTGTTGCAGGTTGGGCTTTATCTTTCGTAAGGTGGTCCAGCGGGTATAGAGTAAACACCTTACTTCTGCATCCCCGATATAATGTTTGACAAATTTGAAAATGCTGGCATTTACCAGCTTTAGTTTATTCATTAGTTTTAGGAACCCAAAAAACCATTGTGGTTTTTTCATAGTGAAGGCAAAAAATTTATTGCCCAGCCAGGTTTGAGTAGCAAGCCAATACCAGGTATTTACTTTCAATCCATCTGGGGCCAGCAATACAATTTTTTCAATTTTCTCCGGAATAGTCTCGTACAGGCTCAGCACTGTCCGTCCGCCGAGGCTAAAACCAAGTAGTGAAAGTTTAAAGTTTGGGGTTTCGGGTTTAAGGTTGTTACTAGCCAGAATTTCCAGAACGATTTGCTGAAGGTCTGAGGAGGTGAAAGTCAGAACATCTTTCCAGGCGGTTTTTCCGTGAAACGGAAGGTCAATACTATAGAAAGTAAACTGATTACCAGCATAATCAGCCAAAAATGCGAAATGAGTTGCGTCCTCTCCATAGCCATGGAAACAGACAAATGGCTTGGGGCCGGAACCAAAACGGTAGTAGCTGATCACAGAATTTCTATAGCTATGCAGGCGGTGCTCCATATTCGGCAACGGGAAAATATTTACAGGAAAATAAGTTGGCTATTCCAAAAATACTATTAATTTTGGATAGTTGCACAAACAACTATATGCCAAACAACCAATTTAAGAAAGGCGAACTCTACAGCTTTATTACGGGTAAGGCTTCCACAGCTATTGCCCGCCGTTTACAGAAGAAATTCAATGCTGCTGGTTTAAATATTACCATCGAACAATGGAGTGTGCTTTATCATTTATGGAAACAGGAGGGGATCAGCCAGCAGGAATTGTGTAATGCCACTTTCCGTGATAAACCCAGCATTACCCGTTTAGTAGATAACCTGGAGAGATCCAATCTTGTTAAACGGGTGGCTTCAGAGAATGACAGACGTATTAACTTAATATACCTGACTAAGCAGGGGCAGAAATTACAGGAAGAAACAATGGCATTGGCCGATGAAACATTGAACGAGGCCCTTATAACCGTACCCTCTGACCGTATTGATGTTTGTAAAGAAGTATTACAGGTGGTGTATGATAATTTGAAATAGGGTGGGAGTGGCAAGTAGGGTTTGGCGAGTAGGGATTGGCAAGTGAGGATTACCCCGAAGGGGTAAAATATCGGTAGATTAAAATGTAGAATGTATCTCGAACCCCGTAGGGGTTCAAGATGCTGAGTAGCGAACAGAACGTACAAGTGAGTGACACAACAGACGATGATAGCCCGCAAGGCCCTGTGGGTAGCACCACAGCTAGGTTCATAAAAATTAAAATTTTAAAACCTTCATACCATGAGTACCGCAACCGCAACAAAAACCGTATTGAAAGGCGGCGAATGGCTGGTGAAAGAATCAGCTGCCAACGATATTTTTATTGCCGAAGAGTTCAATGAAGAACAGTTAATGATCAAGGATATGTGCAACCAGTTCCTGGATGCGGAAATATATCCGAACCTGGACCGCATTGATGATCTGGAGCCGGGCCTGATGAAATCACTGTTGACAAAAGCGGGTGAGCAGGGCTTGTTGGCAACCTCTTTCCCGGAAGAGTATGGCGGTTTGGGTAAAGATTTTGTTACCTCCACCATCATTAATGAATACCTAGGAGCGGGGCATTCTTTTTCTGTTGCGATTGCAGCACATACCGGTATTGGCACCTTACCTATTTTATATTTTGGTACCGCTGCACAAAAAGAAAAATATATCCCGAAACTCATCAGTGGTGAATGGGCCGGTGCTTATGGATTAACAGAACCGAACAGCGGCAGCGATGCGCTTGGAGCAAAGACTTCTGCCAGGCTGAGTGATGATGGTAAATATTATATGCTCAATGGTCAGAAATGCTGGATCACGAATGGGGGTTTCGCACAGGTATATACCGTGTTTGCCAAAGTCGATGGTGATAAATTCACCGCCTTTATCGTAGACCGGGGTACAGAAGGTTTTACACAAGGCCCTGAAGAGCAAAAGATGGGTATCAAAGGTTCTTCCACCGTGCAGTTATATTTCCAGGATTGTAAAGTGCCGGCAGAAAATCTATTGGGCGAAATTGGCAAAGGACATAAGATCGCCTTCAACATTCTTAACATTGGCCGTCTGAAATTATGTGCAGCTGCTCTTGGTGGCGCCAGGCGTTCTTTGAGCGAAACGGTGGAGTACGCAAGAACGAGAGAGCAATTCAAGCAACCGATCTCCAATTTCGGCGCTATCAAATATAAACTGGCTGAAATGGCCATCCGCGTTTTCGTAGGCGAATCGGCTTTGTACAGAACTGCTAAATGGGTGGATGATAAAGAACAAGAGTTACTGGAAGCAGGCAAACCTGAAAGTGAAGCGTTATTGGCAGGGGCAGAAGAATTTGCAATTGAATGTGCCATACTGAAAGTATATGGCAGCGAAGTACTGGACTATGTGGTGGATGAAGGCGTGCAGGTGCATGGTGGCAATGGGTTTAGCGCCGAGTATAATATTTCCCGTGCTTACCGCGACAGCCGAATCAACCGCATTTATGAAGGCACCAATGAGATCAATCGTCTATTGATATTGGATATGACTTTGAAAAGAGCGATGGGCGGCCGGCTTGACTTGATGGGTCCTGCGATGGCTGTTCAAAAAGAACTGATGAGTATTCCTGATTTTGGTGTAGAAGATGATGCCCCTTTCGCCAGTGAAAGAAAACTGGTTGCGAATCTGAAGAAAGCTATCCTGATTACATCAGGTGCTGCGGTACAGAAACTGATGATGAAAATCGATACCGAGCAGGAAACGCTGATGAATATTGCCGACATGGCCATTGAAACTTACAATGCGGAAAGCGTATTGCTGCGGATTATGAAAATGGTAGAACAGAAGGGAGAACCTGCCAGCCAATTGTACCTGGACATCATGCGGACCTATCTCTATGATGCGGCCGATAAAGTTAATAAATCAGGTAAGGATGCGGTGAATGCTTTTGCTGATGGTGATGAACAGCGGATGATCTTAATGGGATTAAAACGTTTTACAAAAGCAGAACCCTTCAACAGTAAGAATGCAAGAAGAAGAATTGCCGACAAAATGATTGGAGAAGGGAAATACTGTTTTTAATTCCACTGGTCTTTATCAAAATCTAACATGGCTGTCCTTAACGGGATGGCCGTTTTTGTGTCTTTATAAACATCGGACAGCTCTTTCCTGGTTTGCAGCAGTTCATTTAATTTCTGTACTCTTTTTCTTTCAACGAAAATACCTGCGCAGAGCACTAAAGAGGATAAAGTAGCCACCAGGAAATAGATGAGGAAAGTATCTTCTACAAAAGGCGTTTTAAAAACATAATACATCAGGTAAATGATCGTGTAACAACCATATGCAAACAAGAGCGAAGTAGCCATGATAGCTTTGCCCGTTGCCTTGTGGTGCATAATAGTAATTTTTGTCTGGCGGATAAAGAACAGGGTGCAGAAGAATACTACCATCAGGAGGGCAGGTCCAAGGGTGATTGTAATAGCTTCCTTTGTAAAACCTTTTAACAGCAGGATGGTTATTTCAAAACCTACCAGCGATACAATCGCAATCCTTATTTTTTTGGTCAGGGCAGCAGAACAGCTGAAATAGGTGAGGAAGGTGAGCATCAAGGGCGCATCAAGCAGGTTATTGCATATACTCCAGTAGCGTATCGTTTCAGGACTTGCTTTGATATATCCTTCTGTCAGCAGGTTGTAAGTAAAGACAATGACAAAATAAGATAATAAGGCAGGGAAAGTCCTGTAGGCCCCCAGGCGCAAAATAAGGATGAATAAGATTGGCAGGCAAAGGGCTATAGACGAAACAAAACCCATTATAGAATTCCAGGTCATACGGTATTGATTTTTCTAGGATAAGGATTCAAAGGTCGCTACTACAGTAATTACAGAAGCGGCTGCATTACTAACGGAATCGGAGAGTACATAGTGCTTAGAATTAGGAGTTTATACTAAAATTCAGTAAAAGTGTGATTATGATTAGTAATAATACGGCAAATACCTATGCGGGTTTTTATGTTATCTTTCTGTTATGATACGATTTTTGATTTTTACTTATTTGGTTACCAGCATTTCAGCCAATGCCCAACCGGCCTTGCAAAGCAAACCGTTAGTGGGAAAAACTACCGGATCATTGCCTTACCTGGAGTATGGATTAGGGGCTGATCGCCTCGGCGGAGCCAAAATGACTTACCTCGATACCGGTATTGTTGTAAGGGTGATTGACAGCAGTATCGGTAATTACAGGGTGCAACTATCCAAAAACCACCTGGCTTTTTTACCCAAATCAAACTTTAAGAAAGACAGCACCATAAAAATTCAACCCTATTATTTAACCAATAGCTGGATGGTGACCGGTGATTCTGTAGCTGATTATGTGCTCGTGAATCTCGATGAAAAATTGCCTTACAGGAGTATACAACAGATCAATCCCTCCAAATTGGTGATCGATGTTTTTGGTGCTACCAGTAATACCAACTGGATCACCCAACGGTCGGCGGCCAAAGAGATCACCAATGTGTATCATGAACAAATAGAAGATGATGTGTTCCGTATCATTATAGAATTGAAACATGCACAGCATTGGGGTTATAGTATTTATTATAAAGACAAGCGACTGATCATAAAAGTAAAACGGCAACCGGCGGACTTTAGCCTGGACAAGATGAAGATAGCCGTGGATGCAGGACATGGCGGAGATAATAGTGGAGCTTCCGGGGTAAAGACGGGTATACTGGAAAAAAAGTATACCCTGCTAATAGCAAAAGAATTGGAGAAGGCTTTGCGGGAGAAAGAAGCCCGGGTGTTTATGACAAGAACGACGGATACGGATATTGGGATGACGGAACGCACCCTGATGATCAAAAAGGAAGAACCGGATTTTATGGTCAGTATCCATTTGAATTCGTCGGTAAAGGATAGCGTAAAAGGGGTGAGTACCTATTACCGGCATATTGGTTTCCGGCCCATGACACAATATATATTAGAAAGCCTGCTCAATCTGGGGATGGATAATTTTGGCAATATCGGCAGTTTTAATTTTGCCCTCAGTGGCCCGACCGATTACCCCAACTGCCTGGTGGAAGTGGCTTTTCTTAGTAATAAGGAGGATGAACAATTAATACTTGATCCTGAATTTCATAAAGCCGTAGCCAGACAAATCGTGGAAGGGATAAAAGAATGGTTGAAGTCCTGCAAGAAAGAGGATGATTAAATTTCCTATGCTTTGGTGCGTGTCTCACGCACCAAAGCATAGGGTTAATCTTCGGGAAAGGGCTCACCGCGATGGCAGGTTTTACAGGTTACGGTGTGTAAATATTCGGGCCTTTCATCTTTATTGTAATGGAAATTCTTTTTATTGATGTCGATGGTCATCCGCATCATTTTCCTTGCTTCCTCTTTCATCGGTTCTGCATCAGACGCATAATCCAAACTGTCTGGTATGTTCTTCACCGGCACATGGCAGAAACTGCATTTAACGCCCAGGGCAATATTATAGGTTTGCATGATACTGTCTAATTTGGCATCGCTGATATCTTTAGGAAGCACTTTGAGATTTCGGTCTTTTTGAATCTTCCCCGACTGGGGCTTTACCGCAGCCACACCCAGCAGTACAAAAACCAAAAGGGCGGAGAAGACGATGATTTTTTTTTTATGCGGCATGATTTACAGACGGGTTTTTGAGTCCTGGAGTGGCATTGACGGGTAATTTTAATTGGGTCCTGGCATTTTTTCCAAAACTGAAAATACAAATTAGTAATTGTTTCCTTCCCTGGTAAATGATGAAAGGGCATCTTTCCTACATTTAAGGTCTTAAAATTTATATTATGAGCACACTTGTAAAAGAATTCAACGACTACCGGACCCGGATGAACGAGGTCATTCTCGGAAAAGACAATTTGGTGATCAAACGCCTCTGGAACCTGGATACCAACACCTATACGGAAGGAGCCCTGGATGTTAAAACGAAGGAATTGCTGGGTTTGGTTGCTAGTATGGTGTTAAGATGCGACGATTGTATAAAATACCATTTGGGCAAAAGTCATGAACTGGGGATCAGCACAGAACAACTATACGAAGTGTTTGCCGTGGCCAATATTGTAGGGGGAACGATCGTTATACCGCATACAAGAAGGGCGGCGGAATACTGGGAAGCTTTGTTGGAGAATGCTCAATAATCATTGCTCAATTTTAACCTGCCTACCGGCAGGCAAGTATTCAAGCCCCTTCGGAATTTTTTTTATGTGTCAGACGCTCTCCGAGACGTCAGACACTTAGTACAGACTTAAAAATTGCTCATTGAGCATTTGTATTAGTAACGTAAATTTGTGTCAATCTTATATTATGAGTGAAACAACAACTGCCCCCGTTTTGACAGCTAAAGATTTTGCTACCGACCAGGAAGTAAGATGGTGCCCCGGCTGCGGTGACTATTCTATTTTGGCCCAGGTACAGAAAGTGATGCCAACGCTGGGTATTCCAAGGGAGAATATTGTGATCGTATCGGGTATTGGCTGCAGCAGCCGGTTCCCCTATTATATGAATACCTATGGTATGCACTCCATTCATGGCCGGGCTACGGCGGTAGCATCGGGATTAAAGGCCAGCCGGCCGGAACTGAGTGTCTGGATCGTAACCGGTGATGGGGATGGGCTGAGTATTGGCGGTAACCATACGATCCACCTGCTTCGCAGGAATTTTGATGTAAATGTGCTCTTGTTCAACAACCAGATATATGGATTGACCAAGGGGCAGTATTCTCCCACTTCAGAAGAGAATAAAGTGACCAAGAGTACTCCGATGGGAAGTATTGACCACCCGTTTAACCCGCTGGCCCTGGCATTAGGTGCGGATGCCACTTTTGTAGCGAGGACCATGGATCGTGATCCCAAACATTTACAGGCGATGCTGATAAGGACAGAGCAGCATAAGGGAACTTCTTTCCTGGAGATCTACCAGAACTGCAACATTTTTAATGATGGCGCTTTTGAAATTTTTACAGAGAAAAGTAGCAAGCCAACCGAAACATTATTCCTGGAACAGGGTAAGCCATTAGTATTCGGTGCCGCTGCTGACAAAGGAATAAAATTGGATGGGTTCAAGCCGGTGGTAGTTGACCTTAATGAAGGCCATAGTGCCAGTGACCTGTGGATACATGATGAGCAGGATATTTATAAAGCCCAGATATTGACCCGCATATTTGATAACCCGAAAAGCGAAGGCCACCTGCCAAGACCTTTCGGTGTTTTTTATCAAACTAACCGCCACTGTTATGAAGATGTAATGGCAGCACAAATAGAGGAAGCTAAATCAAGAAAACCTGCCGATTTGGATAAACTGCTACGAGGTAATGAAGTTTGGACGATACAATAATCAACTTGTGGCAAAAAGATTTTTTATATAGTTGACTCTTTTACTTATCTCTTTTGTGTCTAATGCTCAAAAGAAAATAGTAAAAGAACAATATTGTAAGCAGGTTGATGCCCGGGGTTATGATGGTAATTACAGCGCATATGTTGTAAAGCTGTTTACAGACTCAACAATAGAATTTCAAATATATTTTATAGAAGGAGTGCGATACAATGCTCCACTATATAGAACGACATATTTTGGTAAGTACTATCAAGGAAAAGATACCCTAATTATACCATCTTTGACTGGCTATACTGGGAAGTATGATAAAGGGAAAAATGAACATACAAAATCCGTTATAGGAGCAAAAGAAATTTTCTTCAAATTGCCAGCAAGTTTGTTCGTTGCTAACAAAACTATTTCATCACCGAGTTTTTTATTTCCCCCTTTGGGAAAAGCTGATGATATTGAAGTAAACGCAATCGAAATTTTATTTGAAGTAAGAAATAAGTCAGTTAAGTAACTTACCAGCAGCCAACACCCTCACCGCACACTCAAACTAACTTCTTTTCTGCTTATAGCTTCAGGAATTTTTTTATCTAATCAATTTTGAGTAATTTTTATGAAAAGCGAAAAAATGCTAACAAAAAAACTGGTACTGTCTACTATAAAAGGAATGCCGGAAACATTTGAGACAACACAATTGTTTGACAGGATTTTATTACTCAACAAAATAGAAGAAGGCAGACAACAAATTAAGGCCGGAAAAACATATACTACAGCGGAGGCCAAAAAGAAACTTAAAAAATGGCTGAAATAATCTGGTCTGTTCGTTCTCTTAAAGATATTGATGAAATAGCTGCTTATTTTTCAAAGGATTCTTTTCAATATGCGGAAGAACAGGTACGACAGTTCTTCCGCAAAAGGAAATTATTATAGAAACAGCCATTAATAGGCAGAATGGTACCAGCGCTAAATATTTTTTCGATTAGACAGATACTATGCGGCCATTTTCGTATCGTTTATGAAGTGATCGGCCCACAACAATTGGGTATAATTAAAGTTCACCATCAATCCAGGCTTTTGAAAAATAATTCTGCTATAAAAAAACTGCTGACAGGGAAGAAGAAAAAATAATACTACGCATTCGCCAGCGCCCGCTCCGCATTTTCAAATACTTTCTTTTCCTTCCGCTTATACCACCACTTTGGCATAGTCTTCTTCATCAGTGTATCAATATTGCGCATACCAATCAGGCTCCAGATACCTTTTACTTTGCCTGCAAAAGATGGCTGCAGGGCACGCAGGCTCATCGCAAAACCGCTTTCCAGGTATTCCATATGATGCCAGTAACCGGCAGGCATAAATAAGGTGTCGCCAGGCTCTAAAATAAAATCAAAACCTTCGGCTAGTTTCAGTGCCGGGAATTTTTCATAATCCGGTGACCCTTCCTGTTCATAATAATGCGAGAAATCGGCCATACTCAATACCTCAAAAGGTTTGCGGTAGAGTTTGTGCTGTTCTTTATTCGGGAACATCAGCACTCTTTTTCTGCCGGCGAACTGGGTATGCAGGATATGCGACAGGTCAATATCATAGTGCATATGGGTAATGCTGCCAGCTCCACCGGTAAAAAGCATGGGATATTTTTTTACAAAACCCTTCATCAGGTGTTCGGGCCAGGTAAAGTCCTGAATCAGTTGAGGGGCATGGTCAAAAATATTAAAGAGAAATATCCGCCAGGCGGCCGGGCCATCGCTTATCATGTCAATATATTCGCCAAAGGTCTTGTAATCGTCGGCTGTGTTGATAGGAGTGTAGGCGTCACTTTTTACATTATTGTAGAGCGGCACTTTTTTATCACCCACCAATTCCTTGAAATAATCCCAGTTCCATTGGTATTGGCGGGCCAGTTATGCGACAGGTTCTTAATGACCACAGGCACACCGGGGCGGTAAAAATCTCGTTTAAACACCTCTGGTTCAATCGTATCAAAGGTGGCTACCGGCTTTAACTGCATTGACAATTCTTTAGTTTTACAAAGATTAGCGGCCGTGAAAATACGAATTGCCGGGTAAATGGCCCTTACCGTAAATCTATTTGTTAAAACGGCGTACTTTTAAGGAGAACAATTAGCTATGTTATTATCCATACACCCTGAAAATCCCCAGCCCCGACTGATCAAACAGGTCGTTGAAAGCCTTCAGAAAGGAGGTCTCATTATTTATCCAACGGATACCGTCTATGGCCTTGGTTGCGATATATTACAGCATAAAGCGGTGGAAAGGATATGCCGGATCAAACAGGTGGATCCTAAAAAAGCCCAACTTTCCTTTGTTTGCAGCGACCTGTCCCACCTTAGTGATTTTGCCAAGCCACTTTCCAACCCCACTTATCGCTTACTGAAGGAGTACCTGCCTGGTCCTTATACATTTATTCTGAAAGCCAGTAAAATGGTGCCGAAGATCTTACAGAGCAAAAAGGACACGATCGGGCTTCGTATCCCGGCCAATAATATAGCCATGGCAATTATCAAAGAGCTGGGCCGTCCCATCCTCAGCGCTTCGCTGCCCGGAGAAATGGTGGAAGATTATACTGATCCGGAAGTGATGTATGAAAATTTTATGAATGAAGTGGATTATGTCATTGATGGTGGTATCGGTGGTATGGTTCCATCCACGGTCGTTGATTGTACCGGTGATGTAACAGTGCTAATTAGGGAAGGATTGGGGAAATGGGAGGAATAGTATCATAAAAAAGGTTGCCCTTTTCCGGGCAACCTTTTTCTATGGAGCAATATACTTATTTAAGTCGAAGTGAGCTTAAGTAGGCTTCTTTTACCCGCCCCCGCAAAGACTTACCCTCTCCGTTGCCAATTTCAGAGTTCACTAAAATGGCCAGTTCCATATCGCCCGGTAAAAAATAAATCACACTTTGTTCAATACGTCCGTTGTTCGTCCACCGACCGTTTTTATTGTACAGTTTACCGACCGGTGTTTCTATCACCTGGTCAATACCGAATTTATTATCTAATCCATGCTGTGAATCATTTTTTCGCAGAATATCATTTGTTCTGCGGGCATGACTCATTATTTTCAACAGCTCTGATACAGAAAGCCTCCATCCTGCACCACCACTCATAGCGTAAAGATTTCCGGAGTTCCATCCATCTTCATTTTGTTTTGGGAATTTATAGGCTAATGCACTTTTTTTGGCAGGGTCTGTATCACAACTCACTGAGGCCACACCTGACGGTGTAAAAACTCTCTCCTGCATAAAATACTGGTACCAAAGAATAGAAGATATATCCCATTCGGAATCGGTCATCGACATATCTTTATTGAGATACTTCATTACAATTGGTATCAATATTCTGCACAACCCAAAATTCATGTTGTGATAATCAAATGATCCGACATTGGTAACCCCAGCCTGCACTTTTTGTTTCATATACTCGAAGTCGGAGGCACAACAGGGTAGATCGAACCCTGATCTGTGAGTAAGCAATTGCCGGAAAGTGATCTGGTTAATATTACTTCCTTTCACCCAGTTGGCTGGGAGGTAATCAATGATTTTTGTATCATAAGAAAGCTGCGCCAGGTTCAACGCTTTCATCATTCCCAGGGCAGTCAGGTATTTACTGACGCTGGCTACGTGCATCCGGGTATCAAAATCCCAGCCGATCGAAGCGTCGGAAGGTGTTTGTGCCCAGTTCCATTTTAAATTTGAGATTACTGAACCATTCCTGGTCAGTTGCATCACATAACCATTTACGGAGTCTTTCAGGCTATTATGAATGGCCTGTGTAAAGATCGCTACATCGAGCTGATAGGTCTTTGCTTTTTGAAATTTTAGTTTTGACTCAGCCATGCTGATATATTCGGGCTTGTCATTGTCTTCCATACTAATGCCCGTAATATTCTGCGGCCGTGTAACATGCTTTTTGGCGGCTTCTATATTCGTGCCTTTCGGTAAGGTAGCAGCTGTTAACTGCCCCCAGCAATAATTTGATAGTCCAAGAAAAAGGGAAAGGCCCGCTAAAGCTAAACAAGAGATTTTCATGATTGATAAGGTTTATTAATTAAATAGGATTAGGTAGAATATACGCAAAGTGCTTTTAGATATTTGTAAGGATGTGGTATTTGATTCATCATTCGCTGCACCACATCATTAAAAAGCCACTT
>JAWXCO010000141.1:0-20134 GCA_034408705.1 Bacteroidota bacterium | reverse complement strand
TAAATATTTATTTTGGAGACCGGTTATTAAAAAATGACACACTTAATTAAGCAGAACCTTCTATCCCCCACTAGCCACTCGCCAAACGCGACTCCCCTTGTACTACTAGCCACTCGCCAAACCCCACTCCCTTTGTACCACTAGCCACTCGCCAAACCCCATTCCCTTTGAACCAGCAGCCACTCTCGCAACCCCACTCTCCCTTCAGAATTTCAAAATATCCCGCACAAAATTGTGGTACTCGTCATAGGAGGGAAGGTTATTATGCCGGCCGCCGTGTATCCGGATCAGGGTAATCTTCTGTGGATTGATCTTCTGTAACGACTCGCTGTGACGGATCGGGATCAGGCGGTCTTTGGTACCATGAATAATATAGGTATGACAATTCACTTTAGGTATCCAGAGATCGGTCCGTAAGTGAAAACGTAATACGATCCGTACCGGCAGTATCGGGAGGAACCGTTCAATCACCCGCAAAAAATTAAAATAAGGGGCATCCAGGATCAGGTAGCGGGGATTATTATCACAGGCAAGCTTGGTGGCAAAACCACTGCCCATACTTCTTCCATATACAATCAGGTGGTCTTCGCCGTAGGTGGCTTTCAATTTTTCGTAGATCAACTGCATATCATTCAGCATCTCCTTTTCACTCCGCTTGCCCGTGCTTTTGCCAAAACCACGGTAATCCAGCAGTACCACATCGTAATCATAGCGGTAAAAATCTTTGGCATAGCGGGCCCAGCCTTTGATACTCCGGCTATTGCCATGAAAATAAAGGATCAGGCCTTTGGGTTGGTCCCGAAAAAAGTGAAGGCCATTGATCCTCACCCCGGGTTCAATATCGAAGAAATATTCTTTAAAAGGGACATCGTATTTAAACTGGAAATCCTGTTTTAGTTTTTCAGGTTTGAAAATGAGTTTCTCCTGAAAAAAATAGGCAAGGATGGAAAGAATAGCAATCCCAATGATAATATACCATATGAAAGTTGGCAATCAGATGTTTGGTTTATATTTTTGAAGTTAAGGAACTAACGGGAGAGTTGCAAAACAAGCATTGTAGTAAATTCTTAAAAACTGTATGTTTCCGGCATGAGAAAGACCTTTTTAATCACCTTTTTTTTTCTTTTTTACCATCAGCTACTTTTTTCACAAGGCGAACCAAAGTCTCAAAAGGGGGAAGAAAAGCCTTCAATAGAGTGGAGTAGTTATCTGGAAGTTTATTATACCTACGATTTTAATAAACCAGCAATGCATACCCGGCCCTCATTTATTTACTCACACAACAGGCACAATGAGTTTAACCTGAATCTTGGGTTTGTGAAAGCTAATTACACCACTGAAAAGGTCAGAGCTAACCTGGCATTGGCAGCAGGTACTTATATGAATGCTAATTATGCAGCGGAACCGGGTGTACTGAAGAACCTTTTTGAAGCCAATGCAGGAATAAGGTTACATAAAAAGAGAAACTTGTGGTTAGATGCAGGAATTTTTCCATCACACATTGGATTCGAAAGTGCTATAAGTAAAGATTGCTGGAATCTGACCAGAAGTATTCTTGCAGACAACTCACCCTATTTCGAAGCGGGAGCCAAACTGACCTACACTTCAGATAACGGAAAATGGTTATTGAGTGGGCTGGCATTAAACGGCTGGCAAAGGATTACAAGGGTTAGTGGAAATTCGTTAATGAACTGGGGCACTCAAATTCAGTTCAAACCGTCCCCTAAAATCTTATTGAATTACAGCACATTCATTGGCACGGATAAACCAGACAGTAACCGCTTATTGCGGATCTTCCATAATCTTTACGGTGTTTTTAATATTACTGATAAACTTGGCCTAACGGCTGGCTTTGATATTGGGGCAGAAGAAAAAAAGCCAACAGGAGGAGGTACTAATACCTGGTACGCACCTATAGTGATTTTAAAATATAATTTCAACGATAAATGGAAAGTTGCTGCAAAGCTGGAGTATTACAAAGATAAAAACGGTGTAATTATTTCAACTGGTAGTCCTCATGGCTTTCAGACTGCAGGGTACTCACTGAACATTGATCATCATCTAGTCAAAAATGTTTTAATAAGGTTGGAAGCAAGAAATTTTAGCAGTAAAGATAAAATTTTTACTAAAAGCCGGGGACTAACGAATACCAGCACTTTTATTACATCATCTGTAGCTGTTTCTTTCTAATATTTATTCTTCTACCCTTTTTAGTTTCAGATTGGTAACGGGTGCCACAATCAGTGGGAATTTCTCCACGGTAACATTGGCCGCATCCAGTCCAAAGCCTTTTTCTTCGGAGAGACTATGTTCTTTTAACCAGAAATGGAATTTCATGATTACTCTTTCTATAAAAGGCAGTTCATTGTCCTGGCTCAGGTATTTTTCCATCACCATGAATTGGAAGTCGCCCACGGTATTGCTACTGGCCAGGCTTTCGTAGCGGCTGATGATATTGACTTCTTTATTGGCCACCAGGTCTTCAACAACTTTGCGGAACATAAGGTTAATCCTTGGCTCCATCCTGAATCCCAGGCGAAAATCAACCCGGATAATATCATTGGGGATGATATGTTCTACTTTATACTCACAGGTATAAGGATCATCTACGGTGTCCACATGTACAAACCAATAAATATCTGCCCGTTTGGGTTTCTTATTTAATATAGAGTAAATGATCTTATGCTCGATCTCTTTTGGGTTGTTGGCACTTGTCAGGTAAACCAGGTGAGTCGCATATTTAGGAACAGATTTGTCATTGCTCAGTTCCTGTATTTTGGGAACATAATGTTCCATCCGCACAAACTCCACGTAACGGTTCTTGATTTTGCGGGCCCGGTACCAGATATACATGACGAGGAACATGATCATGCCGATGATCAAAGTGATATAACCACCATGGGTAAATTTAACCATCAGCGCCACGAGATAACCTGTTTCCAGGGTCAGGTAGGCACCCAGGAAAATATATATCCAGACAGACTTGACCCGGTGCAGGACCAGGTAATTAGCAAAGAGTATGGTAGTCATCAGCATCGTGACAATAATCGCCAATCCATAGGCCGCTTCCATATTGGATGATTTGCGAAAATACAATACGACTCCTACACAACCTAAAAACATCAGTAGGTTAATAGCCGGAATAAATAATTGTCCTTTCGCCTCTGAGGGATACCGGATCTTGACTTTGGGCCAGAGGTTCAGTCGCATAGCTTCGCTGATCAAAGTATAAGCACCGGAGACCATTGCCTGGCTGGCAATAATAGCAGCACTGGTAGCAATGATCACACCCGGGATGATAAACCATTGCGGCATCAGGTCATAAAAGGCATTAATACTTAGTGATTTTTTTACTTCATCCGTAATTAGAAGCCCGTTACGGTGGGCCAATAAATAAGCACCCTGTCCGAAGTAATGTATCAGCAGGCAGGCTTTTACATATATCCAGGAACTGCGGATATTGCTCCGCCCGCAATGTCCCAGGTCACTATACAGGGCTTCCGCCCCGGTGGTACAGAGAAATACCGCTCCCAGCAACCAAAAACCTTCCGGGTAATTCTTAAGAAAATTGACAGCATAGTAAGGGCTAAGAGCTTTGAAGATGTGGATATCATCGAAGACGTGAATGAGTCCCAGTACCAGCAACATGGTGAACCAGATAAACATGATAGGGCCAAACAGTTTCCCAATGGAGGCCGTACCAAATTGCTGCGCAAAAAAGAAAAGTGCCAGGATACTCAATACGATTATCACGACCGTATTGCTGCCATCTTCAATACCCAGCCATGGGAGTTGTTTCAATCCTTCGATCGCAGAAGTAATGGAAATCGGCGGGGTAATGATACCATCAGCCAGCAGCGCGGCACCTCCAACCATAGCAGGCAGTACCAGCCACTTCTTTCTTCGTCTCACAAGGGCATATAAGGCAAATGTTCCCCCCTCACCGCGGTTATCCGCTTTGAGTATCAGAATCACATATTTAATGGTAGTTTGTAAGGTCAGGGTCCAGATAATACAGGACAGGCTTCCGAGGATCAGGTCTTCACTGATTACTCTTCCTCCAATTATGGCGTTGAAAACGTAAAGAGGGGAAGTTCCAATATCACCATAAATAATTCCCAGGGCAATCAATAATCCGGCGCCGGTGACTCTATTAGTCGGTATTCTCACTTTTAAGGGTTGTAGTTTGGCCTTGCTTGCCCGCCAAAGTCTTTCGGTAAAAAGACCCACGCGGGTACAGATTGTTTATTTCTGCCCGAGGTTATGGACAAAGGTATAAGCAAAAATCAATTTGAACGAACAAACCTTTAAACTTTACCGTTCGTCCATACCAGGTACCGCGGATAATTATTAGCCGGTGCCGAACTATAACTGGCAGTCCATCGTTCATGTAATAGTAGAAAAAATTGCATCAGTGATAAAAAAGCAGGCCCGGTTTTGGCGGGCAACTTGTAACTTTAATAAGCAAAAAATCAGAATATTATGATTGAAAAACGGTTGTTTTTAGCTGCCTTGATAATTTGCACGGGATTATTGACTACGGCCCAGAAGATTGTGTACTCCGAGCCGGACCGGGATGATACCCGACGGATGGATTTTGAAATAGCTGGTAAGATCGGCGGTAATTTTCTCCTTTATAAAAATACCCGGAGCAGGAACTGGATTACAGTGCTGGATAACGATATGCAACAGATCGCCAAAGTGGAGCAGGATTATGTACCGGATAATGACCGGATGATCAATGTTGATTTTTTCCCCTACAACGACTTTTGCTATATGATCTACCAGTACCAGAAAAAAAATGTCGTGTACTGTGTGGCCTCCAAAATAGGTCCGGATGGGAATAAGATCGGGGATATAACAGAATTAGACACCACCCACCTTGGCTTTGCTGCCAATAATAAGATTTATACCGTGCAATCCAGCGAGGATAAAAGCAAGCTGATCGTTTTCAAAATTAACAGCAAGAACAAAAAATCCTATATCCTTACCAGTATGCTGATGACGGACAAACTGGAATTGCTGAAAAAAAGCCATATTACCATTCCGATGGAAGAGCGCAACGATTTTATCAATGATTTTTACGTGGACAATGACGGAGACATGGTATTCAGTAAGTTTTTCCGCAACAATAATGATAATATCAGTAAAGCGGCTTTTGTGGTGAAATATGCCCAGGCTGACACATTACAGTTTCAAGAATTGAATATTGAAAAGACCTGGCTGGATGAAATCCATATCAAGGTGGATAATTTCAATAAGCGATACTACCTGACTTCCTTTTATTTCCAGGAACGTAAGGGTAATATAGAAGGGTTTTATTTTTATGCCTGGGATAAAACAACTGCCAGGCCTTATTTTGAAAGTACCAGTGCTTTTAGCGATGAACTCCGGAAGGAATCAAGGGGCGAAGCCAGTATGAAAACAGCTTTTAATGATTATTTTATCCGCAATATCATTACCCGGAAAGATGGCGGTTTTATTATTGGTAGCGAGGCCTATTACACAACCTCCCGTTTTAATAACTGGAACCGCTGGGATTATCTCTACGGTTCCCCTTATATGTCATCTTTCAATAACAGTATTTACTACTCTCCTTATTATAGTAACTCATTTTGGGGTTCGCGGATGAATAACAACCAGGCGGTGAGGCATCATGCAGATAATATTGTGGTGCTCTCCTTTGACAACCAGGGAAAAATGGAGTGGAACAATGTAATGGGCAAGACCCAGTTTAATGATGATTCCGATGACCTCCTCTCTTACCAGCTGATGAACACCGGCGGGCAAATCCATTTCCTGTTCAACCAGCAGGAAAGAAGGAATAACCTGCTTTCCGATTACAGCATTTCACCTGATGGCCAGATGACCCGCAGCCCCACCCTGAAGAACCTGGACCGGGGCTATGAGTTTATGCCCAAATACGGCAAACAGGTCAGTGCGAGGCAAATGATTGTTCCCTGTCTCTATCGTAACTATATTTGCTTTGCAAAAATCGATTATACGCAGAACTAATTAATATCCTCCTTTATCCGTGATTGGGATCTTTAAACAAAAAAATCCGGCCAATATATTTTTATTGCTGGTTTTCGGATTGTTGATCAAACTTCCGATGTTTTTGCATCCGCATATTCCGCCGGGCAGAAGCAACGATGGTGTTTTCTTTAAGGCGATCTTATCTTTTATAGAACCAACCGGTCGTTCTACGCCATTGCTGTATCCTGTTTTAGCATTTGGCTTATTATTTCTCCAGGCTATTATGCTCACCCGATTCATCAATACCCAGCGGATGATGAACAAGCCTACTTTTTTCCCGGGAATGGCATATCTGCTCATAACCTCCTTGTTGCCGGAATGGAATTTTTTTTCTGCCCCACTACTGGTCAATACGATCTTATTATTTGTACTGTCCGGTTTATTTAAAATATACAATCAACCCAATGCCAGAGGGGCTATTTTTAATATCGGGCTGGCACTCGGTATCGCTTCTTTCCTGTTTTTTCCTTCCCTTACATTCATTATTTGGATATTACTGGCCCTGGCTGTGATGCGCCCTTTTAAGCTAAATGAGTGGGCCCTTTGTATAGTGGGTATCACTACTCCTTTTTATTTTTACGCTATTTATCTTTTTATCAACGATACCTGGAGCTGGTCGCGGCTTTTGCCGCATTTTACAATCGGGGTGCCTGCTATTAAACAGTCCGTTTGGCTGGCAGGTTGTGCCTTCCTGCTGGTCGTTCCTTTTTTGGGTGGCGGGTATTATGTACAGGATAACCTGCGCCGGATGCTGATACAGGTAAGAAAGGGCTGGAGCCTGTTATTATTATTCCTTTTTGGAGCTGTTTTTATTCCTTTTGTTAATAATAGCGATACACTAGAAAATTGGGTGATGGCGGCCATTCCCTTCGCCGCTTTTCACGCCTGTACTTACCTGTACGCTACGTTGCGAATACTACCCCTTCTATTATTTTGGTTGACTGTCGCTTTTATACTTGGGTACCAGTATTATGAAATAGGTTGGTAAAGAAGATCCGGCGGTTGTTAGCCGGCAGCCTGCCCGCTGCCTTTTTCTATTATCTTTGCTTCTTCAAAAATTCTCAACCATGAAATTCGGCGTAGTTGTTTTCCCCGGTTCAAATTGCGACAGAGATATGTATGATGCCCTGCATCATGACCTGGGACAGGATGTAACCATGCTCTGGCATAAAGACAAAGACTTATCAAAATTCAATACTGAAGATTGTATCATCCTTCCCGGCGGGTTTTCTTATGGAGATTATTTACGCTGTGGTGCGATCGCCCGTTTCAGCCCGATGATGCAGAGTGTGATCGAATTTGCTAATGCCGGAGGAAAAGTATTCGGCGTCTGTAATGGTTTCCAGATCTTATGCGAATCGCATTTGTTACCGGGTGCCTTACTCCGGAACGGCAACCAGCAGTTTGTTTGTAAAAACGTTTTTATTACCAATGGTGCAGAAAGGATATATAAGATACCCGTAGCGCATGGGGAGGGAAGGTATTATGCTGATGAAAAAACCCTGGATGAACTGGAAGCCAACGGCCAGGTAATCTTTTATTACTGTGATGAGCAGGGATCTAAAACCAATGCTGCCAATCCAAATGCAGCAACCCGTAATATCGCCGGTATCTGTAATGCAGGCCGTAATGTATTTGGTATGATGCCACACCCGGAGAGGGCCTGTTCTGCGGTGCTGGGTAATACCGACGGAAGGGAGATCATTCAAACCCTGCTGATGGCAGAGCAACTGGTTTCCTGATGGAGTAAACAGAACCCGGTCTCAGCGCACAAACGCATGTGAAATGGTCAGGAGTGGCCTGTTGGTAAACTGAAGGACTCCATTCGATAGTACAAAGAACAGCCTGTTCAAACCGATCATAAACTAATCCCCCATAACTATTTACCGAATGAAATAGTAAGAATGCCCGCAACCCGCAGGGGTTTTTGGGCATCTTATTATTAAATTTCCTGAATTCGTCATATTCCTAACAAAAAAACAGGGGATTGGGCTGTAAATTTGTCTCAGCAGGAATTTAACAATATCAACTAACGGATAAGCAGGATTTTTGCGTAGATATAAAAAAAGATACATGAAGAAATTATTTACACTGGGACTTTTTATTGTGATGGCTATTACTGCCAAGGCTCAGTTGAACCCGATCATATGGACCTTTAGTGCCACCAAAACAGGGGATAAGCTTTATGAAATAAAGATGAAAGCGACCATCCAGACCAAGTGGCACCTATACTCGCAGAAACAGCCCGAAGATGCTATCGTAATCCCCACCACATTTACGGTGAATGCCAACCCGTTGTTTACACTGGATGGCAAAGCGAAAGAGATTGGTAAGCTGGAAAAATTCAAGGATGCCACCCTTGGGATTTCGGCCCACCAGTATTCAAAGACAGTGACCTTTGTGCAAAAGATTAAACTGAAGGCGAATGTAAAGACCAATTTCAGCGGTAATGTAGAATACCAGACCTGTGATGATCATCAATGCCTGCCCCCAAAGAAAGTTAAGTTCAATGTTGCAATCCAGTAGATCCTTTGTTTACATTCTTATAAACAACGGGTTCTTGTAAGGAACTCGTTTGTTGTTATAAACCGCTGCTATTATGTTTCTGACCAAACAACTGATTTCGTTTTTATCTCTTTGCTTCCTCACATTTTCAGGATTTGCTCAGGACAGCCTGGGAGCGGTGCATGACTGGAAAGTAATCAGCAAAAAGATCGGGGAAGGAAAATTTGAGCTGAATTTCAGCGGTACTATTTCGGGTGACTGGCAGCTGTATACTCCCAATCAAACCTTACTGGAAGTAAAGACTACGGAGTTGAAATTTGCTGACTCCAGTATCATACAGGAAGGGGATTTTACCGAAGTGGGAAGCTCAAAAGAGATCAATAGTATTATTTTCGAAGCCACGAAAGTGAAAGTACAGGAAGGCAACGTACTGTGGAAAGCGGTCATTGCCATTGCCGGACCTATACCTGCCCAATTGCAGGGTAGTTTGTTTTATACCTATGGAAAGAATGATGAGTTCTATCCTTCCACCTCGTACTCTTTTGATGTATCTCTCGAAGGCGGGGTGCAATCAACCACCACGATCAAAGTTGCTTCCATAGATATCAACAAGCCCGTCAATAATTGCGGTGACGATGGAACCAAAGGGAAAAGCATCTTTTCTATTTTCCTGCTGGGTGTACTGGGCGGGCTGATCGCCTTATTAACTCCCTGTGTATTCCCGATGATACCGGTTACAGTTACTTTTTTTACCAAAAAATCGCAGGATCGGAAGAAAGGCATTTTTAATGCGGTGATGTATGGCCTTTTTATTTTCCTCATTTATACATTGATCACCGTTCCTTTTCACTTTGTCGACTCGGCAAAAAGCGAGGTCTTCAATAATATATCAACCAACGTATGGCTGAACATTTTTTTCTTTGCCATCTTTGTTTTCTTCGCTTTATCTTTTTTCGGATTGTTTGAGATCACGCTGCCATCCGGAATTGCCAACCGGGCGGATTCAAAATCTGGATTGGGTAACCTGGGCGGTATTTTTTTTATGGCCGCTACGCTGACCATTGTTTCCTTTTCCTGTACTGGGCCGATACTCGGAACACTGCTCGTAGGTGCATCCAGTGAAGGAGCCTGGCCATTAACAGCCGGTGCTGCTGGTTTCGGGCTGGCGCTCAGTTTGCCTTTTGCCTTGTTTGCGATGTTTCCTAACTGGCTGCAATCATTACCCAAGTCCGGTGGCTGGATGACGACCGTTAAAGTGGTACTCGGTTTTATTGAGCTGGCATTGGCGGTCAAGTTTCTTGCCAATGCGGATAATGTAAAACAATGGGGTTTTATGAAGCGGGAAATATTTATCGGTTTGTGGGTTGTGATTGGGTTGCTGACTACTTTATACCTGGCCGGTGCTTTCCGGAAAAAAGGAATGCCAGGACAAAAATTTTCACTGTTACGGATCCTTTTTATTGCTTTGTTTGGCGCCCTTACCCTTTATCTTATTCCTGGTCTTACTAATACAAAATTTGCCAACCTTAAATTATTAAGTGGCTTTCCGCCGCCTGTTTCCTATAGCATTTATCCGCACCATGTATTGCATGCCAAAGGAGTGAAACCGCTGGTAAATGATTTGGCAGGAGCGTTGGAAAAAGGGCGGGTAGAGAATAAACCTGTACTGATCGATTTTACAGGATGGGCTTGTGTGAATTGCCGGCGGATGGAAGAAAAGGTCTGGACCAATCATGTTGTGGATAGCCTGATGCGTACAGCGTTTGTGGTTGTGTCGCTTTATGTTGATGAAAGAAGAAAATTACCGCTGACGGAGCGGATCAGCTTTACTACTTCTTCCGGCCAGGAAGAAAACATTGTTACGGTAGGGGATAAGTGGACGGCGTTCCAGAAAGAAAATTTTGGGGCGGTATCTCAACCGCAATATGCTATCCTGAGCGCTGAACAAGTAGCATTGACCAAAACAAAATTCTATACGCCGAATGCAGCTGAATTTATCAAATGGCTTGAATGCGGCCTGGATGCTTTTAAGAAGACAAAGAAGTAGCTCTTGCTTAACAGAGAAAACCCTGCGCAGCGATGAAGGGTAGGAATGCTGGTGTTTAAATTGCTTCGTGTTGCTTCAAAAGTTTGTTGGATGCAAGAGTCTCGTCCTTGCGAGGCCCCGCAGCAAACCATAAAATCTAAAAATTTTTTGAAAGGCCGAAGCAAACTCTTTGCATTGGCACCGTATAAAATAAAAGATCCCCGTCACTTTTTGTGCAACGGGGATCTTTCAATTTGGTGTCATTCTGTACCAGCCTTCCGGATTTTTCCGCCATAGCGTTTGCGAAGGCGGGCTGGCAAGCAAAATTCTTTTTAAGAATTTCTTTTAACCCGGGTGGAGATACAGAATGACAAGAGCTTCCCCCTCTTTCATCCTAAGCTTATAGAAGGATGAAGAGGAGTGAGTGAGGCTATAATGCGATTTGTTTTTGTATCATTAGTTTACGCAAATTAATCAATCCGTACCGCATGCGCCCCAAGGCTGTGTTAATACTGCAATTGGTAGCAGCTGCGATCTCTTTAAAGCTCATATCTGCATAATGCCGTAATATAATTACTTCCCGCTGATCTTCGGGCAAACTTTGTAACATATCACGAACACGATCATGGCTTTGTCTTCTCATCATTACAGTCTCGGCACTGTCTTCTGAAAAATTCAGCACTTCAAAGATGTCTTTGTCTTCGCCATTACGGATGGTAGGGGTGCGTTTTACTTTGCGGAAATGATCCACGCAAAGATTGTGTGCTATCCGCATTGCCCAGGGCAGGAATTTTCCTTCCTCGGTATAACGGCCACCGCGGATTGTATCAATAATACGAATAAAGGCATCCTGGAAGATATCTTCGGCCAGGTATTTGTCTTTTACCAGGAACAAGATAGATGTGTACAGTTTATCCTTATGCCGCAGCACCAGGATTTCCAAGGCATCTACATTTCCATCCGTAAAAAGATGGATTAGTTCGTGGTCAGTTTTTTTTGCTAAAGCTTTCATAACTTCTACAGTTTAGGTTGCTGTATCATGGCAATAGCCTGACACATATTCAAATGGATATTGGTTGCAATAAATAAATTGATTGACTAGAATCGAGTAGAAGTTTTTGCGATAGGCGGGTTAAGTTTTAAGTTTTTCATTTTTTGGATTATTGGAAAATTAAAAATAGGGTATTTCGGCAAAATGCCAAACATTTGTAAAAACAAAATGTAGTAAAGGGTGCTAACAAAATGTTAAGAATCTGGCCACAACAGTAAGCCACATAAGGGTTTACATTTGCCAATATATTAATGGAAAAGACAATAAAAGGGAAAAACCCCTCCAAATCGAAGACCGTAATTTCCGCAGAAAACATACTTATCAGCGGTGCCCGGGTGCATAACCTCAAAAATGTGACCGTAGAAATCCCCCGGAATAGGCTGATTGTGGTCACCGGGGTGTCGGGATCCGGCAAGTCTTCGCTGACTATCGACACTTTATATGCGGAGGGACAACGCCGCTACGCTGAAAGCCTCAGTGCATATGCCCGGCAGTTCCTGAACCGGATGAATAAACCGGACGTGGATTTTATCAAAGGCCTATGCCCCGCCATCGCCATCGAACAAAAAGTGATCAGCCGGACTCCCCGGAGTACGGTGGGTAGCATGACAGAGATCTATGATTACCTGCGCCTCCTTTTTGCCCGGATCGGAAAAACGATCTCTCCTGTTTCAGGTAAGGAAGTGAAAAAAGACGATGTGACGGATGTGCTCGACGCTATAACAGCACTAAATGAAGGCGACAAAGTGTTTATCCTGGCCACTTTTAAACAACATACCAACCGTGATAGTAAAGAAGAGTTGAATATTCTCGTGCAGAAGGGGTTTAGCAGGGTTTATAGTCGGGAGTCAAAAATAGGTAATCAGGAGTCGGGGGTCATTTACCGCATTGAAGAGTTGTTGGAACACAGTGATAAAGAATTAAAAACAAAAAAGATTACGCATATCCTTGTTGATAGAATTGTGGTGAAGCCGTTCGACGAAGATGATAAGCATCGTTTAGCCGACTCAATTGGTACCGCTTTTTATGAAGGCGAGGGAGATGTTTATATTGAAATACAAAGTCCACAGACCCCTGTCGACAGTCCAAAGCCCGACTCAAAAAAAATCAAATCTACTCCGGACTCTAAACGCCGGACTCCGAACTCACAGCTTTTACATTTCAACAACCGGTTTGAACTGGACGGAATGCAATTTGAAGAGCCGGTTCCTAATCTTTTTTCATTCAACAATCCTTTTGGCGCCTGCCCTACCTGTGAGGGATTTTCGCAGGTGTTGGGTATTGATCCTGACCTGGTAATTCCGGACAGACGATTAAGTGTGTTTGACGGTGCTGTTGCTTCGTGGAAAGGTGAGAAAATGGATTGGTGGCGGCAAAATTTTGTAAAAGGAGCGAAGAAGTTTGACTTCCCTGTACACAAACCCATCGCAGACCTCACCGACCTGCAATACCAGCAATTATGGGAGGGCAGTCATGGCGTCATGGGTATCAACGATTTTTTTAAAGATGTAGAATCACAATTATATAAAGTGCAGTACAGGGTACTGCTCAGCCGCTACCGGGGCCGTACCGATTGCCCTGATTGCAAGGGCTACCGGCTTCGCAAGGAGGCCCTTTATGTGAAAGTGAACGGTAAAAATATTGGAGAACTGAGTAGTATGCCTGTTAAGGACCTGAAAGTTTGGTTTGAAACGTTGGCAATTAAACTCAGCTCACATGACAAAGAAGTCGGAAAAAGGATACTGTTCGAATTGAATAACCGGTTAGATACGCTGATCAAAGTGGGGCTCGGTTATTTAACACTGATACGCCTGGCTAATTCATTAAGCGGCGGAGAGAGTCAGCGGATCCAACTGACCAGGAGCCTGGGGAGTAATCTCACTAACTCCTTATATATACTGGATGAACCTTCTATCGGTCTGCATTCAAGGGATACGGCGAACCTGATCAGGGTATTAAAAGAGTTAAGGGATCTTGGAAACACCGTGGTAGTGGTAGAACATGATGAAATGATGATGCGGGAAGCCGATCATATCATTGATATGGGGCCATTGGCATCTCACCTGGGGGGAGAAGTGATCGCAGAAGGTGATTATGACGAGATCATTACTAACTCAATGAGCCTGACAGGTAAATACCTGAATGGCGAATTAAAGATCGAGCCACCCCAATCTGTCCGTAAGTGGAATCGTTCCATTACCGTGGAAGGGGCCCGGCAAAATAACCTGAAAAATATCACGGTTGAATTCCCGCTGAATGTGCTTTGTGTGGTCAGTGGCGTTAGCGGAAGTGGTAAAACAACCCTGGTCAGACAAATTCTTTATCCCGCCCTGCGAAAATTAAAAGGTGAGTTTGGAGATAAGATTGGTTTTCACAAACAGATCACCGGTGACATTGATGGCATTGCCCAATTAGAAATGGTCGACCAGAATCCTATTGGCAAATCATCAAGGAGTAACCCTGTTACCTATATCAAAGCGTATGATGAAATAAGGGATCTGTTTGCCCGGCAACCGCTGAGTAAGATGCGGGGATTTCAACCTAAACATTTTTCGTTTAATGTTGATGGTGGACGGTGTGATACCTGTAAAGGAGAAGGCGAACAGGTAGTGGAGATGCAGTTTCTCGCGGATGTGCACCTGGTCTGTGAGTCCTGCGAAGGCAAACGATTCAAGGAAGAAGTACTCGAAGTAAAGTATAAAGACAAAAATATTTTTGATGTACTGGAGTTGAGTGTGGATGAAGCCATTGATTTTTTTTATGATGAGAAAAACCTGGCCAAAGCGATACAGCCCCTGAGCGATGTAGGCCTTGGCTATGTGAAACTGGGACAGTCATCGGATACCTTGTCCGGCGGGGAAGCACAACGGGTTAAGCTCGCCTCCTTTTTGGGTAAAGGAAGAGCTAACAACAAGATCCTTTTTATTTTTGATGAACCTACGACGGGTTTGCATTTTCACGATATCAATAAACTATTGACATCTTTTAATGCATTGATTGAGCAGGGGCATTCAATTCTTGTAATAGAACATAATACAGATGTGATCAAAAGTGCCGATTGGGTGATCGACCTGGGTCCGGAAGCGGGAGACAAAGGAGGAGAGTTGGTGTTTGCAGGTAAACCCACGGACCTGAAGAAATTCAAAGGCAGTCACACCGCAAAATATCTTTAACTAACGTAGTTTATCCAATGATTTGATCAGTTTTTCATCCTTGCGGATATTGCGGAAGGCCATATAAAAACCAACGATCACTGCCAATGGAAGTATGACCCATAAAGCGGGAGTACTGGAGAGCAACTTTTGCATACTCATAAAATAAAGTACAAAAATAGTCAGTGAAACCAGCAGGCCGAGCAGGCATAATTTGATCTGTAGTTTCCGGTCTTTGTATAAGAAGATCGTCACAGCCGCTATACCCACTGCAGCGATGGTAAGCAGTAAAATAATAAAGTTATTGCCTGCATTCAATTGAGCTGCTATCCGTACACCGGTACTCAGTATTTTTTCACCGGTGGCAAAAGGAAACATAAACGTTAATACCCCGCCCAGGGCTGATAATAATAGCCAAAGTGTTTGCTGACGTTGTATCATTGTTTATAATTTGTTGTTTTGAAAGAGAGGGTTGTCTATTTGAATTTTTTGCAATATTCTTTTGCCAGGTCATTTATCGAAAGAAGAAGTGGGGTATTGGACACTGCAAAAGAAATGATGGCTGCGAAGGATTCTCCCTCGTAGTCATGTGCAATTGTATTACTTACATCCCGGATTTCTAACAATTTTTCTGCAGAGGGTACAATTCCCTTTTTTTCCGCATTATTTATTCTGTCTCTTACGGTTCCCGGAGTTTCACTGTCTAATCGTTCAATGGTTTTCAATAATTTTTGTGTTATTAAATCACAAAGGCGGGCAAACCTTCCGGTAAAAGCTTCCAGCTCTATTAACTCATTTTCTGAATAACCAGTTAAAGGCGAAATGCCCTTACATCTTTCATAAGAAATAGACAAGTGCCCCGCGGCATCCTGTGTTTGCAGCAAGGTTTCTTCCAAAAGTTTTAAAAGGTTGGATGAAGACATTTCAATTGAGGTTGAATAATCTTTGAAAAAGTGCTGGAAAAATCTTTTCAATAACAAAATCTATTTTCTGTTCTTCTAATTGGTTTAAAATACCTGTTCTTATTTTTACTTTTTCATCAAATCCTATTATTGTCGAAATAATTAATAAGTCAATATCGCCGCCTTTGGCTTTGTCATCTGTTCTTGACCCAAACAAATAGATAGCGGCATCCTTATCTATACGTAAGATATTGTCTTTAATAACTTGTATTTCTTTATTAGAAAGCCTCATTATTATAAAAGTACAAAAAAGCAAGAGTTTTAAAAATTCTTACTACCCCAATTCAGGGTACAAAGGAAATTGCTGCATCAATTCTTTCACTTCGTTCTTTACTGAGGTAATCACTGCTTCATCATCGGCATTCATCAGGACTTTATCGATCATGGCTACTACCGTTTCCATATGTGTTTCTTTCATACCTCTTGTAGTAATAGCTGGCACTCCTACCCGGATACCTGAGGTAACAAAAGGCGACTTATCATCAAATGGCACTGCATTTTTATTAAGGGTAATATGGGCTCTGTCCAATGTTTCCTGGGCCTTCTTACCGGTTAGGTTTTTATTTCGCAGGTCGATCAGCATCAGGTGATTATCCGTTCCGTCACTGATCAACTGGTAGCCTCTTGTTACAAAGGACCGGGCCATAGCTTGTGCATTAGCGATCACCTGCTGACCATAAGCTTTGAAGGATGGATCAAGAATTTCAGCAAAAGCCACTGCTTTCGCAGCGATCACATGTTCCAGCGGTCCGCCCTGTGTACCAGGGAATACAGCCAGGTCCAACAAGGAACTCATTAGCCGCAATTTGCCTTTTGGATCTTTAATGCCCCAGGGATTTTCAAAATCATGCCGCAGGGTAATGATGCCGCCTCTCGGACCTCTTAGTGTTTTATGAGTGGTAGAACTTACAATATGACAATGATCAAATGGGTCATTTAATAATCCCGAGGCAATCAATCCGGCCGGATGGGCAATATCAGCCAACACAACGGCCCCAATTTCATCAGCTACAGCACGGATACGTTGATATTCCCAGTCGCGGCTATAAGCTGAAGCACCGCAAATGATCATTTTTGGTTTTTCTTTGCGGGCCGTTGCTTCCAGTTGTTCATAATCCACAATCCCTTCTTTAGTTACACCGTAATGCAGTCCCTGGTAGGTTTTGCCACTGAAATTGGCGGGGCTGCCATGCGTCAAATGCCCGCCCATGCTAAGGTCAAGCCCTAAAATTTTTTCACCCGGTTTCATCACCGCAAGGAATACAGCACCATTCGCCTGTGCACCGCTATGTGGTTGTACATTGGCCCAGCTGGTATTGAAGACTTTTTTCAAGCGGTCAATTGCCAGTGTTTCTATTTCATCTACTATTTCACAACCGCCATAGTATCGTTTACCTGGATAGCCTTCTGCATACTTATTGGTTGGTACTGTACCCATGGCCTGCATCACCTGCAGGGAGGTAAAGTTTTCCGAAGCGATTAACTCAATACCGTTACGCTGGCGTTCCAGTTCTTTGTTGATGAGGTCGAAAATGACAGTGTCTCTTTGCATGATGAGATTTTACAGTTCAAAGGTTAAAAAAGTTCGCAAGTTGGATGGAAATCAGCGATACTATTGGTTTCAAATTTGTCGAACTTTTCGAACTATTTGACCGGCTGAACCAGTTTATTGCAAAAGTAAGTCAGCAGCCGGTCAGATGGCTTTCCGGGGCCGGATTTTTGTTTATTTCAAAATCGTTACTTTCGTTGGCTTTTGATTAGTTACTAAATCACTATGGTTCATCAATGAAAGCTATTATACCAGTAGCCGGCGCAGGCACCAAGTTGCGTCCGCACAGTTACACGCAGCCTAAAGCTCTCATTCCTCTGGCAGGAAAGACAGTGCTCAGTATTATTATTGACCAATTAAAAACCGCGGGTATCAACGAATTTGTTTTTATCGTCGGTTATCTGGGTGATAAGATACAGGATTATGTAAAAGCCAAATACCCCGATCTCACCGCTCATTATGTTCACCAGGTGGACCGGCAGGGGGTGGGCCATGCGATCAGGCTGACAAGGAGTATTGTGAATCAGGATGAAGTTTTGGTAGTACTTGGTGATACGATTTGTGAGTACGATATCCAGGAGGTTGTCAATAGTCCATTTTCAATGATCGGAGTAAGAAAGGTGGATGATCCCAGGGATTTTGGGGTGGCTGAAATTGAAGATGATGGTTTTATCAGCCATGTGGTAGAAAAACCCCAAATACCCAAATCCAATATGGCCCTGGTGGGGGTGTATAAGATCAGGGAAAGCGAACAAATGTTTCAGTGTTTGGAAACGAATATCTGCCAGGGGCTACGCAGCCACGGAGAATATAGTTTGACGGATGCATTGGATTGTATGATAAAGATGGGGGCCAAATTTCAATCCTTTAAAGTAGAAAATTGGTTTGATTGCGGCCGAAAGGAAACCATGCTGGAGTCCAATGCCACCCTGCTAAAAAAGTTTGCAGTAAAGACGGATGCTGCACAGTTTGAGAACACGGTGATCGTTCAGCCGGTGAGTATTGCCACAGGATGCAACATTAAGAATTCCATTATCGGTCCAAATGTATCTATCGGGGAGAATACTACGATCGATTACTCCATAGTAAAAAATTCTATTATCGGTTCTTTCTCCAACCTTTTTGATATTGTACTCGATGATTCGGTGATCGGCAGCGATACCAATCTTCGGGGTGAAACCCGGTCACTGAATATCGGGGATAATACAAGTATAGATTTGGGATAACATTGAGTCAGGAGTCTTGAGTCAGAAGTCTTGAGTCAGAAGTCTTGAGTCAGAAGTCTTGAGTCAGAAGTCTTGAGTCTGGAGTTCGGAGTCGGAAGTCATTAATTATCTTTACTCCTGACAAATGACAACAGACTCATGACTGATTTCTCCAACAGAATTACCAAACTCTTCAATATAGAATATCCCATCATCCAGGCCGGAATGATCTGGGCCAGCGGCTGGAAATTGGCCAGTGCTGTCAGCAATGCCGGTGCTTTGGGAATGATAGGCAGCGGATCGATGTATCCTGATGTCTTAAGAGAGCATATCCGTAAGTGTAAGACAGCTACCTCCCGTCCTTTTGCAGTCAACGTACCTTTACTGTACCCTGCTATTGATAAACATATTGCGATACTCCTGGAAGAGGGAGTAAAAATTGTTTTCACTTCAGCTGGTAACCCGAAAACCTGGACAGCTTTGTTAAAAGAGAAGGGAATTACTGTAGTGCATGTGGTCAGTTCTTCAAAATTTGCCCGGAAATCAGAAGAGGCCGGATGTGATGCGGTGGTGGCAGAAGGATTTGAAGCCGGCGGGCATAACGGGAGAGAAGAAACAACCAGCCTGGTGTTGATTCCGGCAGTTGTTGATACCGTAGAAATACCCGTGATTGCGGCAGGAGGGATCGCCAACGGGAGACAGATGCTGGCGGCAATGGTTTTGGGAGCAGAGGGCGTGCAGATGGGAAGTCGTTTTGTGGCGAGTGAAGAAGCCTCTTCGCATGAGAATTTTAAGCAACGGGTGATTCATTTGCAGGAAGGAGATACACAACTTACCATGAAACAATTGACGCCAGTCAGGGTGATAAAAAATGAATTCTATCAGCAAGTGCAGGAGGCAGAACAAAGAGGGGCAACGGCGGAAGAATTAGTTGCGTTATTAGGTAGAGCCAGGGCAAAAAAGGGAATGTTTGAAGGGGATATGGCGGCTGGTGAGCTGGAAATAGGCCAGGTTAGTGCATTGCTCGATCATATTTTACCAGCCGGGGAAATCGTAAAAAAAGTGTGGGAGGATTTTACAGACGGTTTGGCCAATCCGTTGAAAAAGGTTTAATTTTAATTATCTTCTTAGATAATACAGAATAAGTGCTGAAGGATTATTATTCAACCATTCAAAATAAGTAGAATGAAACAAAAATTAATCATGCTGGCCGTTTCCCTGCTGGGATTTGTTGCTGTCAAAGCCAATACTGGTCCTGTTGGTCCGGGTGATGGGAAAAAGGATGATGTAAATGGTACAGTTATTCATTCAGAAAATAAAAAGCCCCTCGAAGGTGTGACGGTTACAGCCATGCTCGTTTCTAAAAAAGAGAAGATCGTTTTAACAGAGGGAGATGGCGGCTATGCATTTGATGAGCTGAAGCCGGGTATCTATAAATTTATTTTTGAAAAAGCCGGTTTTAAAAAGATCACCAAAGAAAAAGTGGTAGTAAAAACAGACGAAGCTTTTCAACTGAATATTGAAATGATCGAAGTGAGTGATTATGAAATTATGCCATCGCCCTTTAACGTAGGCGGAATGCGATAATCAATTTTTTTTTGAAGGAATATAACAGAACAGTCCCGCCTCAGGCGGGACTGTTTGTTTT
>JAWXCO010000140.1:0-2767 GCA_034408705.1 Bacteroidota bacterium | reverse complement strand
GTCTAAGATGTTGTTCCATTTTAATGTTTAAGTTTCGATTGTAGGTGGTCTCGATGGCATTGCAGGCAACGTTAGGGCTTTGCGTTCGGCGGGGCATTTGGAAAACGTCCAGCCCGGAACTGAAGCCGATTAAAGATACAAAAGTTGAAAACATATTCTGCTGCTCATCTGTGTTCGGTCAGCCCGGTATGCAGCCGATAGTAGTACAAAAGATGAGGATTTATTCGTCGCCCCCCGCTGACGCAAAACCTCGCTGTTGTGCGTTCGCCTTTGTTGACTTAACCTTTTGTTTCAGTCCTGACTATAAAATTTATTTCCCTGTCTCCAAAAATTTTATTGCTCTTTCCAGTATTTCATCTCTTCCTTGTTGAATTCCTTTAATAGTAGGTGTTATCAATATATCAGGTTGTATCCCCTTCCCTTGCATACGTGCAGCACCACCGCTGAACGTCAGCTTTATTTCGCCCGGAACATAAAAGGAAACTACATCTCCATTGGCACCTGCAGTATGATTTCCTATAAGCGGACCATGCATACCAATCGTTTCTGCAGTTACCTCCCCATGACTTTGAGTGTTTTCATGCATTAGACCAACTACCATTCCTTTATAAACCCCCTTTTTTCTGTTTCGGTTCCAATCATCCTCCATGTCCCAACCGGGCAAAATTCTCTTTGGTCTGTTGGTGTTTGGTTTTGTTATTGTCAATCGGGGGGATATAGAATATATCGGCCCTCCCCTTGGGGGAGCCCTTACATCAAAAATGATTGCTTTAGTATCCCTAAACATATTAAACATAGAGTCCACATGCGCCGGTATTAAAGCACCAAGATTTACATAGCCAATATCTTTTGTAATAAAATACATTACGGGTTTGTCGTTACCTTTTTCGTTGAACTCTGTTCTCTTTTGATTGTCCTTATCGGTTCGTTTTAAGAAGGGCAGTTGTACAATTTTTATTTTCCCTGAGGCATCTTTTAGTTTTAACTGTATTAAACTTCCCGCAGCGATTGTTAGATAATTATTCGTGATGTATCCGGATTGAGCATCATAATTAGAAGCACTAAAATATTTTCTCTTATCATTAATATCTTTTATTGCATTTATGCCATCCTTTCCAATTATGATATCACCCTTTTTAATACCCAATGCTCCAGTTAAGGAATCATTTATAATGTCTGTAATAAGTAATTGGTTTTCAATTATTCTCATCCGAAATGGGGGAGGGGAAAATGTTCCTTGAGGTATACCTCTGATAAGTCGTACTAAAGGATGTGCAATAAAACCATGTCCATCCTGTACATGTGTATACATTTCCATAACTGTTCTAACATATTCAATAGAGTCTGCAGCCAATACAAACCCTGGTAAAAAATGTAAATACACACTATCCCAATTATGTGTCCACAATTGTTTGTTGGGATAAAAATATTTAAGCACTGAATAAATTTTTGCTGCTGCTAAAACCCGTTCTCCTACGGCTGGATAAGAATTACTTGTCAACGATTTATTGCTGTAATTGCTTGTAAAGCCACTAAATTTTCTTTCAGGTTTTTGGTATGGTTGAATACCTGCTTTCAATATATCTTTTGCTTTTTCAATGGCAGTATTCCTGTTTTCAGATTCTGGAATTATCAAATTGGGATAGAAGCCGAGCCCATTATCTGAATCGATAAGTTCTCCAATCCGCACCCGGATACCAACTTCGTCAGCAATATAAAATTTCTCAACAGGTGCAATTCCTATCTCACCTCCTCCCTCTTCCTGTATGATCGCTGCTTTACCTGCTGATTGTAATGCCAAAGCTTCTTTGGGTAGCTCTGAATATTTATTTATAATAAAAATGACAGGTATATTTCGTTTCCCTTTACCTGACAGAGCTTTTCGACGCTTAATAAAAAAATCTGATTGATAATTACTATTGTTTTCAGGCGACTCAGTAATAAAAGGTTTTTGTATAACCGGTTGTGTGGCTACAGTCCGTATGGCAGGAAGTGGAACAATACCCTGAAAAAGGTTGGATAAAATCTCTGTCTCATCAAAAATATCCTGCAGGGGGACTTCGTCATTTAATATAAATGTTTCTTTATCCGGACGTAAATCAAATATCACAGCTTTGGCTTTTCCGAGTTGACTGATTGCCTTAGTAAATATTCTATCTAAAGTGTCGCTATTAATGATAGACCTGTAATCGTCAAGAGTTATTACCATTACACTATCAGTTATTACAAAATCGGAATATTTAATTTCTGTTGTTAGTTGTTGCCTGTGAATCACTGCTGTAACAGGATCTTTTAAAACGCTTAAAAAAGTTTCGAGACATTTTTCATAGTCTTCTTTATTTTTGGCAGCAAGAATGCCAGGAACGGTTGCTGCAAACGCCGAATCCCAGCTAATGTTTTTGTACTGTAGATAGGGATGATAGTATTTGATATACCCCCATACTTTGCCAGCTTCAGCAATCCTGTTGATTTGGTCTTTATTTAAGGATGATTGGGAAAAAGAAAACTGAGCCAGCAGATTAAAGATGATAAATAACTTGGAACGCATAAAGTAGGTTTTGCGTGAAATGAGGAAATGTAAAGTAATGTTTATTCGCTAGTTTCAACTGTCAACGTAGAAGGTGACGCACAACGTTGAGTATTTGCGAAGGCAGGGAATTCATAGATTGTCCAGCCCGGAACAAATGCTGATTGAAAATATAAAGTTGAAGTTAACAACTAAAAGCCAAATTTATAAATATCAGCCCGAACCACTACTGATGCTTGC
>JAWXCO010000139.1:0-43739 GCA_034408705.1 Bacteroidota bacterium | reverse complement strand
TCACGATGGACACCCTTGCTATTGGCTAATACTCCCTACTGTAAAGCGTATTCGGGACTTGCACCCTATAGCTGATATACGTGCCTGACGCACAAAAAAGGAAGCCTTGCGGCCTCCTGCATGTATAGGGACGGTTGATTCTTATTTTTTTACTACAAACTTGATACTCTTTTCCTTCGTGTTGGCAGCAGACCGAAGGATAAGCAAATAAACACCGTCCGGCAGGCTGCTGATATCCATTTTCGCCATCGGGCCGGTAACCCGTTGTTGTTGCAGCATTGCACCCTGCATATTATATATAGCCACCTGACTATAAATTTCCGGGTCAATATTTGAAACGGTTAATTGATTCTGTACAGGGTTGGGATAGATCACCAGGCGGGTAGATATGGCTATCCCTTCTGCTACTGTTTGCTCATCGCTTTCCAGTGCTGCTTCCGGCGCCATAGCTGGCTGCCCTCTGTCATCGCAATGGTTATTATTACCAAACCGCATTGCAAAAGAGCGGAAATAATTATAGCCGAAACTAATGGTATCAAAATCGGAGGTGCTACCGATTGCTATCAACTGGTTATTATTATCCATGATACCATCGGCCAGCCAATGTGAACGCTGGAAAGCAACACTGTCAGGTGCTGGAAAATTTCCATCCATTTGACCATTCTTCTTTACACGTACTGCAAACCCTTTGGAAAAATAAGTGTTGCTTCTTTTTTCACCAACCGCATAGAACCGGTCATCATCATTCATCACCAACCGGTTAAGATTACAGCTGTCTGTTGCATAATTCAGGGAGCGGTTCCACGCGATAGTACCGTTAGTAAGATTAATACGGCTGATCGTGGACTGCTGATTGTCCGGACCAAAATATTGCGTAACCAGGGTATACATATTCCCATGACGGTCCTGTTTAAAATCATTGAGCTGGGAAGAAGCTGCGGTGAAATGTGTTTTGCTGTACACTACATTTCCCGAAACACGTGAAATTCTTTTCAGGTACATACCTTGAGCCGTATCGCCGATTGTTTTGCCACCATACATGATAATATTATCATCAGTATCCAATACTGTATTAACGCTGTAACGACCTTCATCCGTATTCACCGTAAAGGTGCCCAGTGACTGGCCATTAGCGTTGAATCTTTTGATACGAACAGTGGGAAAGAACGTATAATAATCTTCTGTTACCAGCACCCGGCCCCAGCGGTCGATCAGCAGACGGGTGTAAGAAGTGGCTGAAAGATCCATGCGGCTCCACTCCTTTACTAAATTTTTATTTGTTTTTAAAACAAAGGATCCCGGGCGGGTTGCACCGGCACCATCGGGATATTGGCCATCACCGGCAAAATAAACATTCCCCGAATTGTCCAATTCGAAAGAACTGATATTATAAATGATAAAGCCGTTGGGGAATTCAATCTGCTTTTGTGTCGTTACGTGCAGGTTAGCATCTAATTTATAAACGATATACCGGGGCATATACTCCGGTGTAAAACTCTTTTCAAAAACATAGACCGTATTATTTCTCCCGATCTTGAATTCGACCGTAGCAGATACGCCGGTTACAAAAAAAGTTTTTATCTCTGAACCACTGGTATTACTCTTCGAGATCTTCCAGGTATTGAACTCATTGTTCGTACTCCAGAGGTAGCAGGCGATAAAGGTATTGTAGGTAAAAGGCTGTACCGTAGAAGCTACCGTACCATAGGGTGCAGGATTATTACCATCCTGGTTTTGATACCATTGTACCTGGGCAGTCAATGTTAGCTGCAGCAGTAGCAGGCAAAGCAGGAAAAAAGGCTTGGGTGTTTTCATTGTTCGGATTTTTAGGGTTACAGATTTGTTCAGTCGTTGTTAATTGTATCACAACAACTATGCAGGGAATTCATTTACCGTGTATTTCCGAAGCAGTTGTAACAGCGATTGGCTGCAGTACTACGATAAAAGGTGTTTGTACGAAGTAGGAAGGTCGGGAGAATTACTTCAGCTTTTCTAAAACACGAAGCAGGTAATTATCGGGAAAATTGATCTTTATTAATTCATCACCATCTCTCTTGCATTTTCCATGGCAGCGGCCGTTGGCTTTTCACCGCTGAGCATTTTGGCGATCGTGGTTATTCTTTCTTCTGTTGTCAACAACCGGATATTTGTTTTGACAGTATCTTTTATTATTTCTTTATAGACAAAGAAGTGAGCATCCGCTTTGCCGGCGATCTGGGGCTGATGTGTAATGCAGATTACCTGGCGTTGTGCGGCCAGATCTTTTAATATGATCGCCACCTGCCGGGCTGCCTCACCGGAAATACCGGTATCAATTTCATCAAATATCAGCGTAGGCAGATCGATCGAACGGGCAACCAACGATTTGATACAAAGCATCAGCCGGCTCAGTTCACCACCGCTGGCTACTTTGCGAACGGGTTGAAACTGGCCGCTCTTCCTTTCCTTGTTTGACATATCGGACGGTAAATTGGCATCGAATAAAAAGTCAACAGCATCGGCACCCGAAATGGCCAGGTCAGCCGGTTGTATCTCCGCTTTCAATTTGGCATTGGGCATTCCTACCTGCACGAGTAGTTTGTTGACCTTATCTTCAAATGGTTTTACCTGTTTGAGACGACCTTCCGTTATTTTGGCTGCTATCCGGGAGAGGTTCTCCCGGGTGTTTGCTAATTCCTTTTCTTTTTGCCGGATCGCTTCATCAATGTTTACAACGGCCTGTAATTTTTCTTTCAGCTGTTCGTGTATACCTATCAATTCATTCGTGGAATTAACGCCATGCTTTTTCCGGAGTTTATATCCCAATGACAACCGTTCATTTAATTGCTCAATCTTCATCGGATCATAGCTGACCTGCCCGCCGATCCGGTCTACATCATCGGCGATATCCTGCAATTCGATCTGGGCAGATTGCAATCGCTGTATCAATACCGGCAGGTCGGAATGATAAGACGCATATATGTGGAGTTGGTTCAGTAAAACCTTCAACTCCTGCACCAGTGGTGTTTCGTTTTCACTCAATGCCGCATATACTTTATCCAGCGCTCCTTTGATCCCTTCTGCATTATTAAGCAGCTTCAGCTCTGTATCAATTTCTTCGAGTTCATTTTCCTTGAACCCTGCCTCCTCCAGTTCAGTAAACTGGAAGCGGTTATAATCTGCCTCTTTATCAAATTGCTGCTGCTGTGCTTTTAATTCCTCCGTTTCCTTTTTTATCAACTGCCAGTGCCGGAATATTGTTTGATATTCTTCCAACAGCGCCTGCTGACCTGCCAATGCATCCAGTACTTCGCGTTGAAAATTACTTTCACCCAATTCGAGTGTATCAAACTGCTGGTGCAGATCAACCAGGAGCCGGCTGAGTTGGTTTAATTGTAAAAGCGTAACCGGAGTATCGTTAATAAAAGCCCGCGACTTGCCATTGCTGCCGATCTCCCTTCTTACAACCAATTCGTCACCGCTGTCAAAATCATTATCTGTCAAAAACCTTTTTATTCCTTTTTTTTTCCTGATTACAAATAAGCCTTCTACCATACATTTTTTTTCCTTATTCACGAGGACGGTTGAATCAGCTCGTTCGCCCAGTATGAGCCCCAGCGCACCAACGATAATAGACTTGCCGGCCCCGGTTTCACCTGTTATCACATTGAGCTGCCTGGAAAAATCGATTTCCAGTTCATCTATGATTGCATAGTTCTTTATGGATATCCGGGTAAGCATTGGCCAGGCAAATTAAGATTTTGTGGTCAATGATAAAATAAGATAATGACAATTTTTGCCACAACTTGTAATACTTGAAAATAAAAAACAGGTCGATGGTTTATGTTCATCCGGGCAAAAAAATAGCTGCCACTGGCAGCTATCAATTTATTTATCGTATTAAATAAGGAATTTATTTTATTTCAACCGCACTGTGCAGTTCTTCATCTGCCAGAATCCGGCCGCAGTTCTCACAGATCATGATTTTTTTGTGCTGTTTGATCTCGCTTTGCTTTTGTGGAGGAATGGCATTGAAACAACCACCGCAGGCATCTCTTTCTACTGACACAACAGCCAATCCATTTCGATAGCTTTTGCGGATCTTTTCATAACTCGATAACAGGCGGGCATCCACATGGGTTTTTGCCTCCCCTGCCAATTTATTAAAATGTTTTTCTTCCTTTTCGTTAGCTGTAATGATCTTTTCCAGTTCTCCTTTTTTATTCGCCAGTACACCTTCCTTCATCGATACATTCTTCTTTGCCTTTTCCAATGCCACTGCTTTTTCTGCGATTTCTTCTGTAGCATCTTTGATATGTTTCTCTGCCAGCTTTACTTCCAGCTGTTGCATTTCCACTTCTTTGTTGATCGCTTCAAACTCCCGGTTGTTTTTTACGTTGCTGCTTTGTTTCTCGTATTTTTTTACAAGCGCTTCTGCTTCTTTAATGGCATTTTTGCGCTGCTCGATAAAATCAGTAACCCCGTTGATTTCTTCTTCGATACGGGTCTGGCGGGCATGCAAACCAGTGATCTCATCTTCCAGGTCAGCCACTTCCATTGGAAGTTCGCCTTTCAGGATATGGATCTCATCAAGTTTGCTTTCAATTTTCTGAAGGGTAACCAGGGAAGTCAGTTTTTCTTCAACGGAAAATTCTTTTACGTGTGCCATTTTCGAGTTTCGGGTTTGAAATTTTGAAGTTTGAGGTTGACTAACAGCTGGTGTTCCTTTTTAAGATTCTAAAAAATAATTCACCGGGTTAGTTTTTACCCCTGTTTTAAGGACCGCAAAGGTAGGGAATTTTTGCTCTAATACCTCCTGAAGCAGGTTGATCGTGAACTGTTCACTTTCGTAATGGCCGATATCGGCCAGCAAGAGCTGGCTATTTGCATCAAAGAACTCATGATATTTGATGTCTGCAGTGATATAGGCATCCGCCTTAGCAGCTAAGGCTTTGGAAATCAAAAAGCTACCAGCCCCTCCACAAAGTGCAACGGTTTTAATTGGCCTGCCAGGTAAAGCAGTGTGCCGCACTACCGGAATCTTAAAAACCTCCTTTACAAAGACCAAAAAAGCTCTTTCCTCCATTTCGTCCGGAAGTTCTCCAATTACTCCCGAACCAGTTTCCGGGTGCATATTCGAAAGGGCAATTATATCATAGGCCACTTCTTCATACGGATGGGCCGTTTTCATAGCAGCCACGATCCTGCTTTCTAAAAAAGAAGGAAAGATCACTTCAATTCTCATTTCCTTTTCCTGGTGCTGTTGGTCAATTTCGCCCACAAAAGGATGGGTGCCCGCTCCTGCTTTAAAAGTACCTGTCCCTTCCGAATTAAAACTGCATTCACTGTAGTTACTGATATGTCCGCCGCCGGCCATGAAAATGGCGTTGCGAACCTCTTCTGCCTTTTCTAGGGGTGCAAACGTGAAAAGTTTTTGAAGTATGCCGGTTTTCTGTGCAAGAATGGAAACATTTTTTAGCCCCAGCATGTCTGCCATTCTGCCGCTTACACCCTGTAGTACATTATCAAGGTTTGTATGTATAGCATAAATAGCAATATCATTCTTAATCGCCGTGATGATTGTTTTTTCCACATAGTTTTTCCCATTAATCTTTTTTAACCCGTTAAAGATGATCGGGTGATGCGCCACCAACAGGTTACATTTTTTGGCGATCGCTTCCAGCACCACTTCTTCTGTCGCATCCAGCGAACAAATAATACCACTGCACTCCCAACCCCTGTCACCAACCAATAAACCGGCATTATCATAGGACTCCTGGAGAGAAGGATCGGCCTTTGATTCAAGAAATGAAATAATATCGTTGATTATCATGTGTTTATTTTATAGTAGTTATTGCCGGGCACTCCCATTGGGCAAGTTAAGAATTTGCGGGCACCCGCAGTAGACTTCATCTCTCATTTCGTATCTTTAAATCTATGGCGATGAACCCCCAACAGCAAGGTATTATCATCAATGAAATACAAAAGGCACAGACTCCGCAAGAGGGTGATAAAAAAAGTAAATATATTGAAGCCAAAGATGTGTGGGTACGAAAAATAACTATCCGGCGTACTATTAAAGAGGGCTTTTTCATGGTACTGGGTATTTTTTCAGCGGGCTTTGGTCTTAAAGGATTTTTGATACCGAATGAGCTGATTGATGGCGGTGTAATGGGTATTTCGCTATTGACCAATAAAGAAACAGGCTTTCCCCTGCCATTACTGATTATTGTCATCAACTTACCCTTTATTTTATTGGGCTGGAAACAGATCAGCAGTTTATTCTGTATTAAAAGTATTATCGCTATTTCTTTGCTGGCATTAGTAGTGGCGGTTTTCCCCTACCCGATTGTAACGAACGATAAATTATTGGTAGCAGTATTTGGTGGTTTCTTTATCGGTGCCGGTATAGGTCTTTGTATCAGGGGCGGGGGAGTTATTGACGGTACGGAAGTATTGGCGATATTTCTTAACCGTAGGAGTAGCCTGTCCGTTGGTGATTTTATCCTTCTTTTTAATATTTCGATCTTCTCTGTTGCTGCTTACCTACTGTCAGTTGAAACAGCCTTATACTCGATCCTGACCTATATAGCTGCTTCTAAAATGGTTGATTTTATCCTGGAAGGTATCGAGGAGTTTACCGGTGTCACGATTATTTCACCATCCACGGAAGAGATCGCCAATTTTATAAAAGAAAAAATGGGTCGGGGTCTTACTGTTTACTCGGGCAAAAGGGGATATGGTAAACGGGGTGACACATACACCAATACCGATATCATCTTTACTGTGGTTACCCGCCTGGAAATAAGCCGGCTGACCAGTGAAATAGAAAAAATTGATCCCAATGCGTTTGTCGTGATGCAAAGTATTAACGATACCCGCGGTGGAATGGTGAAGAAAAAACCTTTCCATAAATAATTACAGGACCATCTACTGGCCAGGTAAAGAAATTGTAAAAAAATAGGCTTGGCCCTTTCAAAAACTTTTGTACCTTTTCTGTTCCTCTCCCAACCCTCTGGATGACCTCTGTCCGGCTTACCAATTAAAAAAGGCTTAGTTATGATCAAAAGGACCATGGGTCGTTCGCTGCTAACCTTGCTTGTTATTACAGGTCTCGCAGGAACGATCAACAACAGCTCACTTTCTAAAAAGGAAAGAAAATTTGGCATTTTCCTGTTAAAAGACACCCGGGATGACGCCCTTAAAAGCAGTAAGAATTTATCAGCAGCACAATTGAATTATAAAGCCAGCCCGGACAAATGGTCGGTGAAGGATTGCATGTACCACATTGCAGGTGCAGAAAAATTACTGTGGACCTTATTTGAAAACACGATGAAATCACCGGCCAACCCTGAAAAGCGGGTTGAAATAAAATTCACAGATGAACAGGTTGTAACAATGATCGAAGACAGGAACAGTAAATTTCAGGCACCCGAACCTATACAGCCAAAAAATACCGGTTTTAATTCATTGGACGAAGCGGTCATTGATTTTAAGAAGAACCGGGGAGAGCATATCAAATACCTGAAGAATTCCACGGAAGATCTTCGCAACCATGTAGTGCAATTACCATTTGGATATGCTGATTGTTACCAGCTGCTGTTATTTATCGCTGCACATAGCAACCGGCATACACAACAAATGAATGAAGTGAAAGCCAATACCGGCTTTCCAGCCAACTAGTTTTCAACAGTTGAAAAACCTGGGCCCCGTTGTTCCCGTAAGAACTCCGGGGTCTTTCGTTTTTAAAATCCTTTCTTCCCCTCAATCGTTTTTTCGATCATTAGCATTCTTCCATCCAATGTCATGCCTTCTATCACCACCTTGAAACCTTTCGCCCGGTCATTGTTGTAAAATGTCAGCGGAACACGGGGATTAAGATTATTCAAAACAATATTGGGACGCCAGTCCAGCGTAATACGGTTATCGGTTTGTGTAGCAGCAGATTTATTAACTGTATAATCGGGGGCATAAAATTCTTTTATAACGGAATAACCGTTATAGCTGACCATATCTGCCGGACTTTGCATTATATCATTCATATCAGCACCCTTTTTGGTGTACAGCGAAAGAACACCTCCCATTGCATTACCGGCTGCCCCGGCGAAACTGGAATATAATTTTACCATGGCGATCTGGTTGGCTGGTATCGTAGCAATGACTGACGGATCGGTTTCAATTTCATTCAGGTATAATATCATTGAAGGGTTCCCCAATGAGCTGACCGTAGCATTCTGGCGATAATAAATCCCATAATCAATCCCATCATTGACAACCTCAATCCCCGGTACCCTGAACCGCAGGTATTCGAAAATATTCTGGTACGTTTCCGCATCAATGGTAGAGACGAGGTCAATGGTCTTGATAGCATCACCCGAAAACATGCCGCTGGTATACTTTTCATCCAGTTCCTGGAGTGGATTTTTTTTCTTCGTTTTTACGGTTACTCCCTCAAGCATAAACCCCCTGGACTTGAGTATAGCTTCGTAATCAGCTGTTAACCCATGTTTATTTATCATCGAATTTGCATCGGGTAGTAAAAAAAATTGCGGAGAAACTGCTGGTAAGAAAAAGCCCCTGCTTAGCGAATCAGCCGAAAGCTGTGCATCGATATACTGGCTTTTCTTTCCCATAATATCGCTGAATAAGACCTTTGATTTACCAAAGAACAACATGGAATCAAGCCGGAAATATCCCTGCTTATCAGTATTGATCATCTGCATACTCCTGGTTGAGTCGGCCGTGATAAGTAATAGCAGCATCGGTTTTTCGGTAAAAGGCTTCTTCGTATCCCGGAGGTTCACTTTTCCCGACAAGGTGATATAAGAACCGTCCTGATATCCAAGTGGCCTGGTAGCTTTTTGAGAAAGTTCCGTCCATGCAAAACGACGCCAGCCATTGGTCATCATCACAAGGTCCAGCGATGTCTTTATTGAATCATTGGTTCCGGAAAAATAATAGGCGGGCTCCTGAATATAACCCTTCAGGTCGCTGGTTAGTAGAAGGTCCGAAAAGATATTCCGGGCCCTGGCGGTTCGCTGATCATATTGCTGATCAATAATAGACACTGAAAAACTACCCTTTACAGTATCCTTCAATTCTAACGTGAAACGGTTTTTCCCTTTTAGCGCTATATTCAATGTATCCGTGCTCAACTGGCCAGGAAGTATGTACTCCTTATTATCAACAAAACATAAACGTTCTGCCAGAGGCTGATCATCTTTATTAAAAAAGGTTACTTGTAAGATGCCCGAATGAAGTTTTTGTGTATTGATCAACCCTTGCATTTCTTCTTTGGTGGTCTTAAACTCTTGTTTAAATACAATATGGTGTTGCATCTGCCCAATCATATAGGCCACCTGGAAGGCAGGGTTGTCTGTACGTTGCCTGATTTCAAAAAAATTGCCCTGTGGATGCGGCATCACCGTGAGGGCAATGCCCTTTTCAGTCGGTTCGGGCAGCTCATATTTTTTTCCGCTAGCATCTCCTTCTACAATCGCTGTATACTTTTCCCCGGCTATAGGAGATAGTTCAAACATTCCCATCCCATCATGATATGCCGCAAATGTTGTGACTAACTCCTTTTTCTCATTTAAAATACTTCCGGAAGCTGCAACAGGTAAGCCAAGTTCATTGGTGATTTTAAAAGCAACCGAATTGAGGAATCCGCTGACAAGATTTCCACCCTCTGGGAAAAACTCCAGCCTTGTCATTTTTTCTTTTACTGGAGACGTTGTTTTATTTTTCCGGCCATAGATAAATACAGCTTTCTTATAAAGAAAGCCAGCATCCTGGTTCAACATTGTGGGAGAATAGGCCCTGATGAGATAGTATCCGGTTTCTAATGAATCCGCAAGAGCCAGTTGCCCGCTGGCCGTACCCAGTAGCACCGGCAACACCACCCTGCTGAGCACCACACCCGCATCATCGCTTAACTCCACATACAGGCTGGTACTGATTGTATCCGGCTGGTAGTCGGAATACAGATAAGCCTTAAACCAGGCTGTTTCTCCGGCGATATAATTATCCCGGTCGAAATGCAGGTACACTTTTTCGATTGGTGATTTTCCAGACCAGTTATTTAACAATTGTGCCGGATTTTGCCCCCGGATGGCGGTAGCCACAAACAGAGCAAAAACGATAATGATAGCTTGTCTTTTCATGTTGCCAGATAAAAAAATGAAATTAAGACTAAAGATTTTACTGAAAAAGCCCAAATCGTTAATAGCCTATCAATCTTCTCAGGCACCCATTCCGTATATTACCTATTGGATAAACTGGCTTATATGCTTACTTTGTGATGCTTTAAATACAAATATGAAAAAATTCGCTGTTTTATTTGTACTGGTTGCGCTGGCTGGATGTAAAAAGACCATTGAAAACATACAGGAAGATCTTGTCGTCAAAGCTATGACGGACGGACGGTGGAAAGTGACGAGTTTTACTTTAAACGGCTCCCCCATAACGGCAGACTTCTCTACCTATCGTTTCAAATACTATAGTAATAAGACCGTAGATGCCATCAATGGGGCAATAGTTGAAAAAACAGGCACCTGGGATGGAAATTCCAGTACCATGTCCACCTCGGCAAATTTTACAGGTGCCGTTTACCCGCTAACGCTTATCAATGGGACCTGGTTAATTACCCGTAATAGCTGGACTTACGTGGAAGCTTCGCAAACGGTTGGGTCCGAAACAAAAACCATGCGGCTTGATAAAGAATAAATAAATCTTACCTTTACTTCATTAATTCTTAATCTTTTACATTTAGGTTTAAACATAAGACCGTAATAGCGGTCTTAATCCAGATTAATTGTCCGGACGTTATTTGAGGACTAAGGGAAACATTCAGAAAAGATTGAGTACTAACATAGAAACTCAATATTAGGAATACTTTTTGCTAACTGATAACGTTTTCAGGATAAGAGTACCTAAACTACTTTGATTTGAGGGTAAATGTTTTCAATATCCTTCCGAGACTAATTGCAATTCTCGTAACTATAGTCATTTCTGCAGCCCCGGCTTCGGCCCAGGCACCTGTGGCTGCTTTTTCAGGAACACCCGTTTCTGGTTGCTCCCCACTGATCGTTGCGTTTCAGGACCTGTCAACCGGAAACCCCACTACCTGGAGCTGGAATTTTGGTAATGGCAATACTTCATCGATCAGGAACCCTACTGCATCTTATTTTACTCCCGGCACCTATACGGTTACACTTACGGCCACCAATGCGAGTGGCACCAATACATTAACGAAAACGAATTATATCACGGTTTATGAACCGCCGACCGTCAACTTTATTGCCGATGTTGCCGGCGGCTGTTTTCCTTTACGGGTGCAGTTCACTGATCTCTCTATCGCTGGTGTCGGTAATACCAATACATCCTGGCAATGGGATTTTGGCAATGGAAATACTTCCACCCTTCAAAACCCTATAGCATTATATACAACGGCCGGGACTTTTACTGTTACCCTGCGTGTAACCAACGATAAAGGTTGTACCAAGACAGTTTCAAGACCCGCCTATATAAATGTCACTCCTGGTGTTCGGTCGGTTTTTACCAATTCACAGGCGGTTGTTTGTAACCCTCCTGCCGATATAGCTTTTACCAACACGTCGACAGGCCCGCCCACGCTGAGCTACTTATGGGATTTTGGGGATGGCAATTTTTCTATTGCACCTAACCCGGTTCATACGTATACCGGCAGTGGAACTTTTATTGCCACCCTGATTACTTTCAGTACTGCAGGTTGCCAGGATACTGCAAGAAGTAACCCGATCGTTATTGGTGGTTTCAACAATTCTTTCACAGCACCACTTAGTGCCTGTATCAATGAAGTAGTTACATTTACCAATACCTCTGTACCCGTACCCGGCAGTGCTAACTGGACCTTTGGTGATGGTGGGATTGCGTCCGGTATCAATGCCACCCACACTTATACAGTACCAGGCACCTATAACGTATGGCTCTATAATACATTTGCCAATTGCAGAGATTCGGTAATGAAACCCATTACGATCAATCCGAGACCAGTGGCTGATTTTACTGCACCTATTACCGCCAGTTGCCAGCCACCACTTACAGTAAACTTCCAGGATCTTTCTACCGGGGGCGCCGTCAGCTGGCAGTGGAATTTTGGTGATGGTGGCAGTTCTACGTTACAAAACCCTTCTTATACTTACAATACCTATGGAAGTTTTACAGTAAGGTTGATCACTACCAATGGTTTTGGCTGCACGGATACGGTCGTACGAAATAATTATATCAGGATTCAAAGAGCTTCAATAAGTATTACAGGCTTGCCGGTGAGGGGGTGTATTCCTTATACAATAACACCTATACCCGTTATTATTTCCGTGGATGCCATTACTTCTTATGAATGGGATTTTGGAGACGGTGGTACATCAACGGCACCCGCTCCTGTTTATACCTATCTTACACAAGGAACTTATTCTGTTCGATTGATCATTACGACGAGTACGGGTTGCAGGGACACATTGATTGTTAACAATGCCGTAAGGGTGGGTTCCAAACCCATAGCTGATTTCTCTGCTGTTCCTATTCCTGTCTGTGGCCGTCAGCCAGTTTATTTTACCGACTTGTCAGTACCTGCCGACGAATGGTTATGGGACTTTGGTGACGGCGGCACTTCTACCATTAAGAATCCCAGTTATTCGTATAATGATACCGGTTATTTTACGGTCCGTTTGATTGCGACCAATAATGGATGCCCGGATACGATTACCAAAATCAATTATACTCATATATTACCACCCATTGCACGGTTTAGTTCCGCAGCCAATTGTGTTAATCGCCTGCAATTCTTCTTTACAGATCAGTCTGCAGCCCCGCAAACCTGGGCCTGGAATTTTGGTGACGGCTCACCCATCGACATTACCCAAAACCCCGTTCATAACTTCCCCGCATTTGGTACCTACACCGTAAGATTGATAGTTACCAATGGCAGTTGTGCCGATTCAATTTCGCAAATTATCCGCACCATTGACGAAAATCCTGATTTCAGTGCTGACCGGCTCGTTGCTTGCAAAAATGCGGTGATCAATTTTATGGCTGGTAATATTTTGACCTCCAATGTTGTCAATTACTATTGGGACTATGGCGATGGTAATGTCCAAAATACCAGCAGCCCAACCAGTTCAAATAATTATACCGTCTCCGGCAATTATACCGTTTTATTAGTAACAACAGATCTAAATGGCTGTCGCGATTCCGTAAGAAAAACAAATTATATCCGGATCAACGGGCCTCTTGCTGGCTTTAGTGCAACCAATGTAGCCGGGTGCACCAATCTTACTACTACGTTTACCGATCTCTCTGTCCCGGACGGAGTAAACGCTATTGTCAACTGGCGATGGGATTATGGGGATGGTACTATTCAGAATTATACCGCCCCGCCTTTTCAGCATTTGTATATTAGTGCAGGAACATTTTCCGTTAAACTGATAATTACTGACGCAGCAGGCTGCCGGGATAGTATCATTCTTAGCAATATTGTGACTACGACAGATCCTGTTCCAAATTTTAACTCTCCGAATAGACTGACCTGCCCCGGAGCAACAGTCAGCTTTATCAATACTTCAACTCCGGCAAGTGTAACCAGTTCCTGGGATTTCGGCGATGGCGGTACTTCATTGTCAACCTCTCCAACACATTTTTATACTACACCAGGACTTTACACGGTTAAACTGAGAATACAAGACCCGATCGGTTGTGCCGATTCCATTACCCGGAATATGTATATCCGGGTGGATACACCCCACGCTGATTTTTCTATTATTGATTCTATCAGCTCCTGTTTACCTTTTGAAATTATTTTTACCAATACATCTACTTTCTATACTTCCTCTTTTTGGGATTTTGGGCCTGGACAGGGAACCTCTACTCTCACCAGCCCCATTCATTATTACTCGGTACCGGGTATATACCCGGTCAAACTGATCGTTACCAGTCCCGGCGGATGCCTGGATTCAATGATCAAAACAGTGCAGGTATACGATACTGTTGGATCCAGGGTGGATTATATACCACTAAGCGGATGCAGTCCCCTGCCCATTTTCCTGACCGCCTCAACAAGTGGTCCGATGAATTCCTATTTCTGGGATTTTGGGGATGGCTATACCGCCATTACCACGACTCCGTCGGTGAGCCATATCTATGCTACTTACGGAAACTATTTGCCGAAAGTGATCATGGAAGATCCTTCAGGTTGCCTGATTCCGTTACAGGGACTTGACACGGTATTGATAACCGGTGCGAAAGCTAAATTTGGTGTTGATAATAAAATTTTCTGTGATTTTGGAACCGTAAATTTTATCGATTCTACCACATTCAACAATCCGGTTACTGCTTATTACTGGTCCTTTGGCGATGGTGGTATTTCTTCCGCACAAAACCCAGTTCACTCTTATTTGGCTCCCGGTAATTATTCAGTTCAATTGATTATTGAAACACAATTGGGTTGTCGTGATACGCTGACCAAACCTAATTATATTAAAGTTGTACAGCGGCCATTGATTGATATCGGTGGTGACACGGTTGTTTGTGCAAATTCTTTCCTGTTGCATAGAGGGTTGTTTATTCAACCGGATACGTCTGTTGTTAGATGGTCTTGGAATTTCCCCAATGGAAATATATCTCTACAGCAAAACCCTACTTCGCAAACCTATATTACCGCAGGCACTTTTGTCGTAACAGCAGTCGCTACCAACAGTACAGGTTGCAAAGACACAACATCTCAAACGATCTATGTAAATCCGCTTCCGACTGTTACGATGCCCGGGCAATTAACTGTGCAGACAGGATTCCCGGTTACGATTCCTGCTACCTATTCACCGAACACACTCAGCTGGATATGGTCGCCGGCTGCGGGACTCAGTTGTACAAATTGTCCTAACCCGGATGCGGGTCCAAAATTTGATACCTTTTACCAGGTTTATTTTACGGATGATAAAGGCTGCAGTAATACCGGCTCGCTACAGGTGATTGTTATTTGCAAAAATGCCAATCTCTTTATTCCTAATACATTTACACCGAATGGAGATGGAAGTAATGAAGTTTTTTATCCAAGAGGAAAAGGGCTGGAAAGGGTGAAACTGTTGCGCATTTTTAACCGCTGGGGTGAAGTCGTCTTTGAAAAAAGAGATTTCCCGATCAACGATGCATCGACAGGTTGGGATGGAACTTTTAAAGGGAAAAAGCCAGTCGCTGATGTATATGTATACCAGGCGGAAGTTTTCTGTGAAAATGGAGATATTATTCGGCTCAATGGAAATATTGCACTGATCCTATAAAAATGTGTGTATGAGAAGATGTGAAAAAATGAAGCTGAGAAAAACCGGATTTATCCGGACCATTATTGTCCTGCTTGCGGCACAAAGCTTCTTGCTCAGTGCCACCGCACAGGATATTCACTTTTCCCAATTCTTTGAAGCTCCGCTCTGGAGAAACCCGTCTTTAGCAGGCATTTTCACGGGTGATGTAAGGGTACAAGCTGTTTACCGGGATCAATGGAATAGTGTTACAAATGCTTACCGGACAGGCTCGCTCAATGCAGAGTATAAAATGCCGGTAGGCAAAGGCGATGATTTTATAACAACCGGCTTACAAGTATTACAGGACAGGGCCGGCACTATTGGTTGGACATCCACACATGTACTGCCCGCATTGAACTATCACAAATCACTGAGCTCAGAGAGTAACCGTTATCTCTCCCTGGGTTTTATGGGAGGATGGGTACAACGGCGATTCGATCCTTCCAAAGTGACCACCAATAGCCAGTATGATAATGGTGGCTTAGGTGAAAATTTTACGAATACTCAATACAGTTATTTAGACGGGAGTGTAGGCATGAGCTTTAATTCCAATTTGAATTATAATCCCAACAACAACTACTTTATAGGGGCCGCCTATCATCATTTCAACAGACCCAACAAATCTTTTAACCCCGCCACTAATAATCCTATGCAACCAAAATGGGTTTTCTCAGGCGGTATCCGATTTGGCGTATCCGAGTATGCTTATATAACCATCCAGGCTGACCGTACATTGCAGGCTGGCTTTTCAGAAACAGTTGCCGGGGGTATGTATGGATTGAAATTGGGACAGGATTCCGAAAACCCGGACTATACGATTCATGCCGGTGGATTTTTGAGATGGAATGATGCTTTTATCCCCGTTGTCAAATTAGACTATAACCCATTCTCTGTTGCGTTGAGCTACGATGTCAATATTTCCAAACTCAAACCTTCCAGTTATGGGCGGGGAGGCCTGGAACTATCTATTTCCTATATAGGTTTTGTAAAAGGAAAAGAAGGTTACCTGCTTTGTCCGAAATTTTAGCAGGGTGGCCGGTGAAAAAAAGGCAAGCTAGCGACAACCTATTAAGAAGTTAGTTGTTTCTTCATCTATTATTACTATTATATAATTCTTCATTTTTACTACAAAAAAAAATACGTATGCCAATTGAGATCGGACAAATAGCACCTGATTTTGTATTATATGACAGTGAAAAAAAGCAGGTAACCGTCTCAGATCTCAAAGGTCAGCCAGTGTTGTTATTGTTCTTCCCATTGGCTTTCACCAGTGTTTGTACACAGGAACTTTGTTCCGTGAGAGATAATATTAGCTGGTATAATACATTAATGGTAAAAGTGCTCGGCATCTCAGTGGATGCTTTACAAACGCTGGCGAAATTTAAAGAAGAGCAGCAGCTGAATTTCACTTTACTGAGTGATTTTAATAAAGATGTATCCCGCTCCTATGATTCCATCTATGAACTATTTGGCTATAACATGAAAGGTGTTTCCAAGCGAGCGGCTTTTGTGATCGATAAAGAGGGATTGGTGCGATATGCAGAAGTGCTGGAAAATGCCGGGGAAGTGCCCAATTTTGAAGCAATTCAAAAGATTCTGGCAGAATTGAACTAAGGTTTCGTTAAAAACGGCCTTATTTATCTTTGTAAATCAATGATTTACAATTTTTTATATTTTATAGTAGTTTTACGTTGCATAGAAAAAAAATCTGGCTTACTTTTCGAATAATAAAAGTAAATTTGTTTCGTTGAGACGAATTCTACCCATACTATCCTTTATTCTGTTGATGGCCATTCATTCACAGGCCCAATCTTCAAGAACATCTCCTGTTTCAGAGCGTACTGACAGGATAATAAAGCTATACCCTAACCCGGCTACGGCCTTTATCACATTTGATCTGCAGAAAGGTTTCGAAAAAGGAATGTTGATAGAGATATATAGCTTCCTGGGTAAGAAAATGTATGGCGCCCCCGCTTCTCAAAAAACGATCATCAATCTTGGAGATTTTAATCGCGGTCTCTATATGTATCATCTCCTTGATCTAACAGGGAAAGTAATTGAGTCCGGTAAATTCCAGGTAACTAAATAATATTCTCCTTCTTTTTATTGTGTATTACTGTACCTGTATAATCAGGAATTTGAGGTAATGTGTATTATCCATTCCCCAAATAACAGGATGATCGGCCGACTGTGTTTGAAAAATGACCTGTCTTATTTTTCGGCGGGCATCTTTAGCAGCCATATCAATGATCTGTAAAAAAAGTTCGGGCTGCACCAGGTTGGTACAGGAAGAGGTAACCAGGAAACCACCGGGCTTCACAAGCTTCATTCCACGCAAATTAATTTCTTTGTATCCTGTGATCGCTTTCTGGAGCGTTTCCCGGCTCTTGGTAAAAGCAGGTGGATCCAGCATGACCACATCATACTGTCTTCCATCCCGGCCCCACTGCTTCAGCACATCAAAAGCATTAGCCGCTTCAAAACGGCAACGGTCTCCTACCCCGTTCAGGGCTGCATTTTCATTGGCCTGAAGTACGGCGTTGGCAGAAATGTCCAGACCAAGTACGGATTTGGCTCCGTAACAAGCGGCATGAATTTCAAATGTTCCCGTATAGGTAAATGCTCCAAGCACATCAGCCCCTTTTACAATATGCCGGATCGCTTTCCGGTTATCCTGCTGGTCTAAAAAATAGCCGGTCTTTTGCCCGTTCTCTATATCCACGTAAAATTTCAACCCGTTCTCCGTGATGATGATCTTTGTATCGAAAGGAGCTGACAAAAATCCTTTTTGCTGTGGCAGGCCTTCCAGTTCCCTTACCGGTACATCATTCCGCTCAAATATTCCTTTCGGCTGAAATAACTGGTTCAGTGCTTTTACAATCGCAGGTTTCCAAAGATCTATACCCAGTGCCAGTGTTTGTATAACAAAGTAATCGTTGAATTTATCAATGATTAATTGCGGTAAGGAATCCGCTTCACCAAAAACAAGGCGGCAATTTTCTCTATAGCCTAATTGTTGCCGGTAGGCCCAGCATTTTGAAATTTGGTTAACAAAAAAATCTTCGTTGATGCTATCAGTTTTATTTCTTGTCAGCAGCCGCACGATGATCTGCGACTTTGGGTTGATATAGCCCTTTCCCACAAATTTTTTATCATACGTAAACACTTCCACGATCTCACCGCCTTGCACCTCTCCATCCACTTTTTCCACTTCATTGTTAAATATCCAGGGGTGGCCGTTAACGACACGGGGGGTGATCTTTCTTTTCAGGTAAACATTGACCATAAGTCTACGAAGATAAAGCGCAAAGTCCGGAAGGCAGTAAAGCAAGGGGTTGAGTCCGGAAATTCGAACGAAGCTCAAAAGAGAGCAAATTATCTTGTCGGTTTCCTGACTTTCGGACTTTTTGTCCCAAATCCGCTGTTGGCAATATTCTTGACACCCTTACCTTTGCAATTAATTTGTAAAAAATGGCAGAAAAAGACCTTAAAGAGAACGCAAATAGCAGCCCCGAAAACAACGCTGATATAGACATTAATACGGATGAGAATCAGAACGGTATGACTCACCTGAACGAGCCAGTTGCTGAAGAATCGGCAATGGAGAAATTAAAAGCGGAGTTGGAAGAAGCTAAGGATAAATATGTGCGAAAAGTGGCCGAATTCGACAATTTCAAACGTCGCAGTGCAAAAGAAAGGATCGAGTTGATCCAAACAGCCGGACGGGATGTCATCAATGATATGCTGGAGGTACTGGATGATTGTGACCGTGCCCAAAAACAACTGGATGCCAGTAACGATGCAGGACCGCTTAAAGAAGGTGTTATGCTTGTTTTTACCAAGCTCCGTAATACATTACAATCAAAAGGCGTCAAAGCAATGGAAACGTTGCACCATGAATTCAACCCCGATCTGCATGAAGCAATTACAGAAATTCCCGCACCTGCAGAAGAGTTAAAAGGAAAGATCCTTGACGAAGTATTGAAAGGATATTACCTGAATGATAAGCTCATCCGTTATGCAAAAGTGGTGGTAGGAAAATAAGTATTCCTTTTAGCCATGAGCCGTTAGCTGTGAGCCGGTTCGTGGTGACGTTTGCTCACAGCTAAATGCTAAAAAGATAATGGCTAATAAAAGAGATTTTTACGAAATACTGGGAGTTGCCAAAACTGCATCAACGGATGAAATTAAAAAGGCTTATCGGAAGGTAGCTATGCAATTTCACCCCGACCGTAACCCGGGAGATAAGGCCGCAGAAGAAAAATTTAAAGAAGCCGCAGAAGCGTATGAAGTATTAAGCGATGCGGATAAGAAAGCCCAGTATGACCGCTATGGCCATGCCGGTGTAAGTGGCCAGGGACGCAGTAGTGGTCATCCCGGTGGTATGAACATGGATGATATCTTCAGCCAGTTCGGTGATATTTTCGGAGATGATCTTTTCGGAAATTTTTTTGGTGGTGGGCAAAGAGGTGGCCGCAGCCAACAACGCAGCCGGGGTGTAAGGGGCAGTAACCTGCGGGTAAAATTAAAATTGACTTACGAGGAAATTGCAAAAGGTGTTACCAAGAATATTAAAGTAAAAAAACATGTTGTTTGTGCCACTTGCGGCGGAAGTGGTGCAAAAGATAAAGGGAGTATCCAAACCTGTAGTGGCTGCGGCGGAAGCGGACAGGTAAGAAGGGTTCAAAATACTTTTTTAGGCCAAATGCAAACCGTTACTACCTGTCCAACCTGCAATGGAGAAGGGTCAACGGTGACAGCAAAATGCGGAAACTGCAAAGGAGAAGGAAGAGTATATGGCGAAGAAACTGTTAGTATAGATATTCCGGCTGGTGTTCAGGAAGGTATGCAAATGAATGTGAGCGGAAAAGGTAATGCCGGGGAAAGGGGTGGCATGGCCGGTGACCTGATTATTTTAATTGAAGAAGAACCACATAAAGAATTACACCGCGAAGGATTGAATGTTGCCTATGAATTACACATCTCCTTCAGCGATGCGGCTTTCGGTATACAAGTGGAAGTGCCCACGATCGATGGAAGAGCAAAGATCAAAATTCCGGCTGGTACACAAAGCGGTAAAATTTTCCGGTTAAAAGGAAAAGGATTTCCGGCAGTTAACTCCTATGAGAAGGGAGATCAGCTGATACAGGTAAATATCTGGACTCCTCAACACCTCAGCAGCGAGGAAAAAGCCATGCTGGAAAAGCTGGCCCATTCTCCCAACTTCAAACCACATCCTGATAAGAACGAGAAAAATTTCTTTGATAAGATTAAGGACATGTTCTCATAACATTCTCACCACTGTGCGGTGCCGCCTTTTTTCTTTTTCACTTTGAGGTAAAGGTCTTTGGCCTGATGTACCAATGCGATAAACTCTTTTTGCAAAAGATCGTCCTTACCGCAGGAAGCTTCTGCGAGGGCGATGATCTCATTCCAGCCAGTATTTTTAATAAAGGGAGAAGTGCGGAGCATTGATCCGAACATAGCGATAGCGGCGGAAAAATGAAAACTTTTGCCCAGCTCGGTGCCCGGTATGAATTTAAACCGGCAGGTGTTCTCAAAATTGCAGGTTTTTGTGGTATTAGGAAGCTGGTAGGTGAGTTTGATATCTGCAAAGGTGCCAGTGGTAAAATTATCTTTAATAGCTCCTTTGTTTATTTCGGTCGGTACGATCTCAAACAAAGCGATCATAGAATGGCCCGAACCGATCTCCCCTCCTTCAATCATAGATAAAGAATCCCGCAGGGCCCCTACTTTATTATCAAACCCGATCAGGCGGTAATCCTTTACATATTCCGGGTTAAAGTTCACGTTCATATACACATCATCGGCTACAGCATAGAGTGTTTGCGTAAATTCTTTCAGCAATACTTTTTCAGCTTCTTTGAAATTGTCGAGGTAAGCAAAATTCCCATTGCCCTTATTGGCGAGGGTTTGAATTTTCGAGTCCTTATAATTCCCCATTCCTACACCCAGGCAGGTAAGATAAATACCCGATTCCCGTTGCGAGGAAATCAACTCATCCAGCTCTCTCTCCGTTTTCAATCCTACATTAAAATCGCCGTCTGTTGCGAGTATCACCCTGTTATTACCATCTTTGATAAAATGATTGCGGGCTACACTATAGGCCAGCTTGATCCCCGACTCACCGGGAGTAGAGCCTCCGGGTTCAAGCTCATCAATAATTTTTAATATTTTTTCTTTTTCCCCACCACTGGTGGTATTCAGCATTACTCCTGTTACTCCACCATAGACAACGATGGCTACTGAATCTTTATCCCGAAGATTATTAACGAGCAGGCGGAAAGCAGATTTCAATAGTGGCAGGCGGTTCGTCATATCCATTGACCCTGATACATCAATTAAAAAAACCAAATGGCTTGGAGGAAGTGTATCAAGGTTTAGTTTCTGCGAAGAGAAATTGATATAGAATAACTGATTGTCAGGGTTCCAGGGACAGGAACTCAAGGTTGTTTGAATATCAAATAGCTGGTTGGGTGGTGGTTTATTATAACTGAGATTGAAATAGTTAAGCATCTCTTCGATCCGTACCGCATCCGGTGGTACCATGGTTTTTAAAGTAATAAAGCGCCGGATATTGCTATAAGAAGCCCGGTCTACATTTAACGACATACCGGTCACCGGGAACCGTTTTGCATTAACAAAGTGATTTTCCAATATACTGGCATAGGTTTCGTCACCGGTAAGCCAGCTTTTTTGTTCCTCCTTGGCGAGGTCCTTTGTTTGGGAGGACAACTTATCACGCCGGGTATTGGCCGCAGAGCCCGTGAGTCGTTTCATTTTTACGCTCAGGTATTTCTCTGCATCCACCAACATTTTTTCCTTCTGATAGCCATCCATGTAGAAGCTGAATGTATCCAATTGCTGGTTGGCAACAATACCAAAAGTGCCGGAAGAACCGCTACGGAAAACATAGCCGGTCTTGTGTTGAAGGATGGTGACATTTTGCAAAATATTACCCGATTCGTCCTTTACCTCGCCGCGGGCATAATATTGCTGGGCAAATAAGGACGAACATAATAAGAGAAAGATTGCGATATGACAAGCGGCCTTCAACTGGATATTTTGGAGCGATATTAAAACGCTTACGAAAATGATTTACTTCTTAGTGACAGCCCGGGGACAAACACTACATAGCAAAGAGTAAAGTACAAAAAAAAACGCAGAGCTTCATCGATTTTATACCAGCTGGTATATCTCTTTCAGGTTGCGTCCAAGTCCGTCATAATCAAGACCGTAACCTACTACAAACTTATTGGGAATATCAAATCCGACATAGTCAAGTTGCAGGGGATACTCTGTAGCTTCAGACTTGTGCAACAGGGTGACTATCTTCAGCGACTTCGGCTGCTGATGCTCCAGTTTCGGCAGGAAATTATGCAAGGTCTTGCCCGTATCAACAATATCTTCAACAATGATCACTTCTTTACCAAAAAGATCATCATCCAGGCCAATAGATGTAACCACGTTGCCCGATGATTTCATCCCCTTATACGAAGCCAGCTTGATAAAACAGATCTCAGCCTCTACGGATAGATATTTGAAAAGGTCAGCCGCAAACATAAAAGAACCATTGAGGATAGCGATAAAAAGCGGTCGTTTACCCTGGTAGTCGGTACTAATACCAGCAGCTAATTCTTTGATCCGTTCTAAAATGACCGCTTCAGAAAGATAGGTCTCAAATGTTTTGTCATGCACTTTAATGACTGACATAAGCAGTTACGTGTGTTTAGTTATGGCCCTGGTTCTTAGTAACAGGAACCAATGAATAATTTTCTTTGACTGTCAGCCTTGGCATAGACAGCGATTTTGATTTCAGACTCAATTTTTCCCCGATTGCCGGCTTGTCTTCCTTTTTCAACCAGTTCAATTCCCGGAGGCTTTCGAGGCGAATGGCCTGCTGCTGTGCAATATCATGCAATGTTTCTCCCGACTGCACCCAATGAAATTCATTACTGCCGGTTTTTCTTTTTCGTTGCAGGTAAACCAGTTGATCACTGTCTGCTATTTCAGCTCGGGCTATCTCGTTGAATTCAAAAATTTTTGACAGATCAATATCATACTGCTTTGCAATGGAAAGAAAGGAAGTTCCCTTCCTTATAAAGGTCACTTTAGTTTCATTGATAATAAATTCTCCGGCAGGGTAGCTGTCTGCTTTGTTTTTTTCTACAGGCATAACTGTTGGAATTTTCTCGTGCTCATTAGCTACAATTATCTTCTCTGTTGGCCCATTATCCACTGAAGCAATCGCTGAACCTGGTTCTTCGTCAGGTATTTTACCCATGGCGATAAAAGTATACTGCTGCAGGCCATAGTCTTCGATCAGTTTTATCAGCACCTGTGGATATTTTGGATTAGTTGCATAACCGGCTCGCTTTAAGCCATTGGCCCAGCCGGCATAATCGTCTTGCTCAAGTTCAAATAAGAAAGCATAGCGCTGACCGTTTTTTAAAAAATCAGAATGGTCCTTATACGAATCGGCAGAAGCAGGATACTTACGAAAACATTCGCCCCTGGCATCATCGTCATGTTTTACTGATTCACCGGACCAGTTGGATTTACACTTGATACCAAAATGATTATTAGATTCCAGCACCAGTTTGCTGTTACCAGCTCCTGATTCATGTATACCCTGGGCCAGTGTAATAGCCGCCGGAACCCCGGTTCTTTTCATTTCGGCAATGGCCAGTTCTTTATACGTAGCGATATAGGAATTGACGACTTCCTTTTTTTGGGCGAACGAAGCGGAAGCCAGGAGCAGGAACAAAATAATATTGCTAAGCCTGATTTTTTGCATGGATACTTAATTACAATTTCCGGATCAGGTAAAGCCCGTCACGGATGGTTAACACACATTTTTCAATATCTTTTCTTTCGTTGATCAGGCCGTTGAAGGCCTGAATAGCTTTGGCACTTTTGCCTTTTACATCGGCTTCCAGCACCTGGCCATGAAAGAAAATATTATCAGCTAAAATAAACCCGTTTTTCCGCAACCTGGGCAAAACGAGGTTAAAATATTCAATATAGGCGGGTTTATCCGCATCGATAAATACCAGGTCCCAGGTTTCATCCAGTTCCGGGATGATATCTAACGCATTTCCGGTATGTAGAATTATTTTATCAGCAAAAGAAGACCGGGAAAAATAAGATTTGGCCCTGGCGGCATCCGTTTCCCGCAGTTCAATGGTATGCAACTGGCCGTCGCTGGTAAGTCCTTTGGCCAGGCAAAGGCCACTATACCCGGTAAAAGTGCCGATCTCCAGGATCCGGCGGGGCTGTATCATACAACTGATCATCTCCAGCAACTTGCCCTGTAAATGACCACTCAGCATGACCGATTCCGGGTGGTTTTGCATCGTATAGTCATTCACTTCTTTAAGCAATGCATCTTCCGGGGAAGAGTATTTTTCTGCATACTGCTGAACGGATGGATGAATGAGGTCCAAACAAAAGAATTTTGGGCAAAGATAATCTTCTTACACTGCCTGGAGCTGGCTTAAACTGCCAGTTGATCTTTTCGAAATAACCCACAAACCGGTAAACGTGAGAATACCATTGATAAGTATGAGCTCATTCCCTATTTTATACCCACTAAAAATGGAGTTGGAGAGGCTTTGCAGCCCGATACTGATATGCAGCTTGGATTCATACCAGGCCGGGTTACTGACCATATCAATTCCCAATGCAAGCAAGGGTGCAATGATACAGACCATCCATATCAATTTCTCATTGAGTTTGCGTTTGGTGAGTATCCCGAACCCAAACAATCCCAGTAACGGACCATACGTGATACCGGCAAATTTGAGGATGAAATCAATAATCAGTTTATCGTTGATAGCCTTGAACAGTAATACCATCATAAAGAAAATAAAGGCAAATGTGAAATGCACTTTTAACCGTGTACGTTTCTTTTCTTTTTCCGTTCCTTCTTTTTTGTTGATCCCCAGTATGTCGATACAAAAACAGGAAGTAAGGGAAGTAATGGCCCCATCCACACTTGGAAACAAGGCTGATATAAGGGCGATAATAAAAATGATACCGATCGTTCCGCTAAAAGCATCACTTAGTGCGATTGTGGGAAACAGGTCATCCGATGGTACCGTGATACCTTTTGTATTAGCATATAAATACAGTACCCCACCCAGTATAAGGAAGAGAAAATTCACGACCATCAGTACCGTAGTGAAGGTCATCATATTCTTTTGCGAATCTTTCAGGTTCTTAACGCTGATATTCTTCTGCATCATTTCCTGGTCGAGACCCGTCATCGCAATGGCGATAAACATACCACCAATGATATGTTTCCAGGCATAAGAGCTGGCTTTAACATCCCAGTTGAATACCTGGGTATATCCTTTGTCAGCCATCATAGTCCAGGCTCCGCCGAAATCAGTTCCCAATGCTTTTACGATAACGATGATACAAACCACCAGGCCTACCAGCATACCGGTTGTTTGCAGGGTGTCAGTATAAATAATTGTTTTTACACCTCCTTCAAAGGTGTAGAGTAAGATCAATAAGAGGATAACGAGAGCTGTAGCTTCAAAGGGAATACCCAGTTTATTGAAAATAAAAAGCTGGAGTACACTGATTACGAGATAGAGCCGGGCCGTAGCACCCACCGTACGGGAAAGAATAAAAAAGAAAGCACCTGCTTTATGCGCATTGATACCAAATCTTTTTTCAAGATAGGTGTAGATACTGGTCAGGTTCATCCGGTAATACAGGGGCAGCAATACAAAAGCAATGACTATATAGCCGAGTAAGTAACCCAGTACGATCTGGAAATAATAAAAATTGCCGCTGCCAACCCCACCGGGTACACTGACAAAAGTAACCCCTGATAAAGAAGTACCGATCATTCCAAACGCCACCAGCATCCAGTTGCTGTTACGGTTACCGATAAAGAAAGATTCGTTATTGGAGTTCCGGGATGTGAACCAGGCCACAGCAAGTAATAGAACAAAATATCCGATGACGAAAGAAAATAGAACAACTGGTGACATACAATTAGGTTTCTTTTAATAAAAACTTCCCTCAAACACACTAAACACGCAAGGGAAACACTAAGGTCAGTTTTGTTTTGCCAAAGGCTTTATCGGAAAAATATCTTAGTGTCCTTTGTGCCTTTGTGGGAAAAAATAAGAATAATGAATTTTGAAGATAAAGAAATTTACTTTCCCTTTGCCTCAATTTAACAGGGACAATGTTAATACAATCACTTGCCGTTTTCTGCGGCTCAAAGAAAGGAACCAATCCTTTATATACAGTGCAGGCTTCCCAATTAGGAAAACTGATGGCAGAGAAAGGCATCCGCCTGATCTACGGTGGTGGCAGTGCCGGCATTATGGGTGCGATTGCCGACTCTGTGATGCAATTCGGTGGACAGGTGACCGGTATTATTCCCAAAGTACTCGTGGAATGGGAGGTGCAACACAAACACATTACGGAACTGATCGTGTCGGATGATATGCACATCCGGAAAAAAACATTGTATAGCCTCAGCGATGCGGCTATTATCCTTCCGGGTGGTTTTGGCACTTTGGATGAATTATTTGAGATCGTCACTTGGAACCAGCTTTCGATACATGACAAGCCAGTGTTCATTCTCAACAGCGGAGGATTTTATGATCATCTTATCCTCCATATAAAAAAAATGAGGGAAGAAGATTTCTTGTATGAACAGACAGAAAAAAAGGTCACCATTTTAGATGACCCGTCGGAGCTTCTTGCTTATTTAAAATAAGATTACCGTTCTCTCCTGCCAGAACCCTGGAATAAAGGCACCTGCAAACCAGCCCGGATAATAGGAATAGAACGTCCGTAAGCATCAGTATAAGGAGAGTTCTCATCTCCTGAAACATCAAACAATACGGCCAGGTAATAAAAAGGGGAACCCCCTTTTCCCTCGCGGCCGGTGGTATAACCTCCACCAACCAGGAAGCTGTTGGCATTTACACCCGGGTATTTAGTAGTAGCGCCACCACCTGGTAGAATATATTTTTGCCTGATCGTATTATACTCGACCTGAGCCTGTGCAAACAGGAAACGAACGGGATATATCTTTGTAAACAGGCCGGCGCCATATTGTGTCTGGCGTAATTTATCATCAAATGCATTCACGTCCCTGTATGAAGTATAATTATAATTAACAACGATACCCGCATCGATCCAGTTAGTCAAACTATAACCCAGCACCGGACTGGCACCGATCAAAAAAGTGTTGCTGTAAAAAGCCAGGGATACACTACCGCCGGTAAATAGGTTTTCCTTAAACGGCGTTTTTACTTTTTCCTCATCGTCTCCTTCCTCACGGGGTGTACGCTGGCCCTGTGATGTAAAGCTGATAACAACGACGGACAAAAGCACTAGTATTCTTTTCATATTACGGTTATTAAATCGTATAATCTGATACCGGTTATAAATCAAATATTTTCCCGGCATTCAATATATTATTTGGATCAAAGGCTTTCTTGATCTCCCGCATCAACCGGAGATTGGCTTCCCTGAATACAATATTCATATAAGGTTTTTGTATAAGCCCGATACCATGCTCTCCGCTAATGGTACCACCGATACTTTTTACGAGGATGAATAATTCTTTGAGAATGGCATTCATTTCCTCGTTTCCATGACTGTTTGGTATCCCTTCCTTGCGGATTCGGATATGCAGGTTGCCATCACCCGCATGCCCATAACAGACTACTTCAAAATCATGTTTGCGGCCCAGCTCTTTTGCACCCCGGATCAATACTGGCAATTCAGCTCTTGGCACTACGGTATCTTCCTCAATAGTATATCCTATCAGCTTAACGGCTTCAGCTACCCTTCTCCTCAGCTTCCACAATTCCGCCTTCTGATTTGCATCGTCTGCAAAATAAATCTCGCCGATATCATATTGTGTTAAGAGGTTGCCAATTGCTTCCATCTCGCTCATCAATACATCAATATTATTGCCATCCACTTCAATGATGAGGTGGGCTGCTGTATCCTCCGTAACAGCGATGGCTGTACTGTCAACAAATTTGCTGACGATCTTTAATGAATCGATTTCCATCAGTTCCATGGCGCTGGGTACAAAACCCGCCCGGAAAATTGCACTCACCGCTTCTCCGGCCTGTTCCAGGTTTCGGAATGGTACGAGCATCAGTACATCGTAGGCGGGCAAGGGAATTAACCGCAATACAATTTTCGTAACGATACCCAGTGTGCCTTCACTGCCTACCAGTAATTGTGTCAGGTTATAGCCGGTAGAATTTTTTAAAACATTAGAACCTGTCCAGATAATTTCACCCGAGGGTAATACCACTTCAAGGTTCAGCACATAATCCTTGACCACGCCATATTTTACGGCTTTGGGACCACCACTGTTTTCGGCAATATTGCCCCCAATAAAACAGGAGCCACGGCTGCTGGGGTCAGGCGGGTAGAATAATTTTTTTTCTTTGACTGCATTCTGCAACACCTCGGTGATGACACCCGGTTCGGTAATAACCTGCAAATTCCTTTCATCAATTTCCAAGATGGTATTCATTCTTTCTGTTGAAAGTACTACACCACCCAAATGGGGTAATGCGCCACCGCTGAGGCCGGTACCGGCGCCCCGGGGTGTAACAGGAATCTTTTCTTTATTACAAATTTTAAGGATAGCGCTGATCTCTTCCGCAGTGCGGGGTTTGAGCACCACTTCCGGGGGGAAAAAAAGGTTTTCTGTTTCATCATGGGCATAGGTATCCAATGACTCTTCATCGACGAAAACAAATGCGTCACCCAGGATTTTTTTGAAGGCATCAATATGTACTGCGGTCAGTAAGGGAGTAGCCAGAATGTTCATGGTTTTATTTTTACAAAAAATAAGGCTGTAAAAATCGGAATAATCAGGAATATCCCGAAATAGAATGATTAATACGTTTTAAAAGAAGGGCACATCGACTCCCGGTTATTACCCCGGTAGCGATCCACCACTCCTTGTTTCATCAGGGAGAATTCAAAAGCACCGCGGCCATTGTTATAAGTTTTCAGGGTCGACATGGTCGCATCATAAGAGAAGGTAAACGTATAATCTTTTAGCCCCAAACCAACCATCGGGATTACCGCATCTTTATAGCGGTAATAGGCACCGGCGATCAGGATCTTTTCGCCATCCCCGGTTAAATTATAATGAGCATTCAGACCACCTACAATCTCGTAAGACTTGGCCTGTAAGGAGCCATAAATATTGGGGTTGATGATCACCCGGTCATTCAGCATAAAACTACCGTTCAAAAAAGCCGTATAACGAACAGAAATTCGATTATCTACCCCGGCCTGGTCATCAAAAAAGGATTCTCTCGGCTTATTGACATGCATGGCAGAGAAGCCCGCATTGAGGTAAACTCTATCGGTAGGGAAATACGCATAGTTGGCCCCTACCTGTATATCCAGGTAGTTGATATTATTCTTCACTAACTGGGGCGCAACAGACGTATTATGTACATCAAAGAATCTGCCATTCCACTGGCTGGGAAAAGTAAGATTGGAGGTATTGATATTTTTATTGGCCCAGCCTACATTAAAACCCAGGCTCACCAGGCTGCCCGCATTCACCATCTGGTGATAAGCCACCGAACCATAGACCTTGGTGGAAGTGAGTGCGCCAGTTCCGGCCACATCTCTTAATAATACGCCACCCAAACCTACCCAACCGGTATTATCACTGTTCTGCATGGTCTGCACATCGCCGTATACACTCATTGTTTTATAGGGAAAGGCTGTTACACTAGCCCATTGGTTACGATAATTAGCGCCCAACCGATAATCCCCGTCTGGTATAAATCCAGTATTGGCCGGGTTATTCAGCAAAGGTGAATTCATGAATTGGGAAAAATGAAGATCCTGGGCGTAAATACGAGGTACGAAGTACGAAGCACTTACAGCAAGTAAAAACATTATTTTAACTTCTCTTCTCATACTACTCATTTATCTGCTACCTGATTTAAACTATATCCGAATGGAGGCACTTCGTACTTCTAACTTACTACCTGGTACCTATCTAATTAACGTTATATCGCCCTTCTTAGTTGTTTTGGTCCCATCTGAAAACTCAATATTTAACGTATACACATATACATCCATCGGCTGCACAGCCCCTTTCACCCTTCCATCCCATCCCTGGAAACGGTTATTGGTCTCAAATACTTTTTGTCCCCAGCGGTTCCATATAATGAATTGCATTTTTGCAATACCAAATCCCCTGACTAAGATCACACTATTTACATCACCGCTTTGTGGCGTAAATGCATTGGGCACATCCACTACTGGTACAATCAGGGCCTGGACTGGTTTACAAATAACACTATCACAACCAATAAAATTATAGGCCGTCAGGCAGGCAATAAAGGTGCCCGTTGCATTATACTGGTGCTGTAGGGGTGCCCTGGAAGTGGTAAGCAATGTATCACCATCTCCAAAATCCCATTTGAAACGAACGGCATCGGGTGATGACAGGTTGGTGAAAGTGGTCGCTGTATTTTCCTGCGCCGGAACCGGTGCAAAACTGAAATCAGGAATAGGTGAATCGAATACCGAGACCGTAAATGTGGTATCGTGAAATATATTACAAGTGCCCGGGTTTGTTGCGGTCAGCCTTACGATGTAAGTTCCGACAGCTGTATATAAATGGGTTGGATTCTCGAGATTGGACGTGTTGTTGGGAGAAGATGGATCACCAAAATCCCAGGCAAACGTAACCCCGTTCAATGAATTACTTTTAAAGACCGCATTGTATTGAAGACAACCGCTGGCAGGTGTGCTGATGATCGCTTTTACAATATCAGCAATACTAATAGTGAATGTGCTGTCATCCGGGTTATTACAATAAGCAGTATCTTTTAAAATAAGTTTGGGCAAATAAGTACCGAGTGCGGGATAGGTATGTGTAACCGCATTAATAGCTCCTATTTTTGCGGGCACTCTTGGGCTTCCATCACCAAAATCCCACAAAAAAGAAGTGTCCTGGAAAGGGCGGGAAATATCGGTCACCGAATTATTAATAAACTGGTAAGTAAACTTGGGACAACCCGGGCCAACTGGTTGCCAGGCCGGCCGGAGATCGGCCCGCAGGTCACCCACACGGATATTGATAAAAGAAGAATCACGTTGATTACAGGTATTAAGATCCACCGCTACCAGTAATACCCTGTAAACACCAACCGCGGTATACGTAAACGAAGCGGTGGGTGCAGTAGTGATTTGATTGGGAGGATTTCCGGGAACATAATTAAAATGCCATTCATAGGTCTGTGCATTACCAATACTGTCTGTAAATATAACAGGCAGGGGAAGACAACCTGCTGTATCTCTCGTTCCATCAATGGCAGACTGAACACCACCGGCAACTCCCGCAAGATTCATGGATATCTTGACCATGGTCAGGTTACAGTTGGGTGAGTTATTAGTGGTTGACCATGACCCGGAAGTTACGAGGCCAGGTATAGGATTGATGGGTGGCGCATTCAGTTTGCAGTTGCCACAGATCGCCTGGTAGATCACCCCGTTCGCATCAAAGCGACTGGTACCACCATCCACATGGTCGCATCCGCCATTAGTGGCATTGTTCTCCCCATAGAAACTACCAAATAACTGCTGCGTGGCATCTTTTTTCAGTACAAAGAAGTATAGGTCTTTGCCATCAGTTGTGCTTTTAATTGCATCAGCAGTAACGGACAGTCCGTTTGTTCCGGAACTTCCATAACCATTTTGAGTGCCAAAAAAACCGCCCCACCCGGAGATATAAACATTTTCGCAACGATCAACGAGAAAAGCTATCGGAGAAATATTGGGGGTTGATGAACCCGTGCCAAAAGCTGTTGAATAAACAAAGGCGGATAGATCGGGTTGCAATTTTGCTATGAATTGTTTACCACCCGCATTGCTGAATGTAGCGTTAAAGATCGGCCAGTTGCCGGTCGTCTGCCCCATCACATAGGGGAAACCAAGCTGGTCAAATTGAACACCAAATACCTGGTCAATAGCAGTGGTACCAATATATGTTGTGCGGATAACGGATGTTCCATTATTGCTGATCACGGAAACAAATCCATCGATATTACCGTGATTGGCCGTTCCCACCGTACCGGCTGTACTACCGGGCAAATTGCCACTTTCTGTTCCACCCGCCACATAAATACTTCCATTAGGTGCCAATGAAAGTACGTAAGCCGCATCATTAGCAGATCCACCTAAATAGCTGGCAAAACTGACTGCATTCAGGGAAGGCGTCAATTTTATCAAAACGCCGTCTTGCATACCGCCGCCAAAGCTGCTCTGGAACGGAGAACCGGAAACGGGAAAATTGGACGACTGGGTGCAGGCAGCCACATATACATTACCTCCTCCATCCAGGATAACTTCACTACGGCCATCATCACCATAATTTCTTTGCAGGGAGTTGAGACTTCTCGACTCACTTATATTAACCCCATCATTACTGCTTCCGCCGATTTTTTTAGACCCGATTAAAGCAGTTCCTGCAGCATTTAATTTGGTGACCACAATATCAAAACCTCCGCCAACACCCACTTGCCCCCCGGGATTGATAACCGGGTAATTGCCAGAGTTGGTACGGCCTGCGATCACTAAGTTACCCAGGTTGTCAACGATCAAACTATGAGGCTGGTCATCTCCCCCACCACCAATATAAGTAGCATAGATCCTGGTTGTACCATTAGGAGATAGCTTGATGATGCCCATATCAAAATTCCCTCCCCCGGCACCATAGGTTGTTTGAAAAGCACCTGTGGAAACCGGGAAACCGGTATCAAATACAATACCACCGCCAAACATACTTCCGTCAGGACCGTAGGTGGCGGTAAAGCCCCAGTTATCTGCAGTACTTCCGGAAAAAGAGCCAAAAATCACGATCGGGTCGATTACTAAAGTGCTGGTCGGGTCATAGTTTTTTACTTCGAACCTCAGCACATTGTCCTTGATCACATATTTACAACCGATCTCGTTTTTCCCGGTTGAGGTTGATTGGTAAGTATAAGGAGAAGATTCTTTCATTTCGCCAACAGAAGTTGAAATGGCGAGCTCTTTATTCTTTACCTGCAATTTATCAACGCCATCGTACCGCAGTGCAATTTTTGAAACATCACCACCAGGCTTTACAATGATGTCGTATTTGAGGAAATTATTATCGGTATAATAACGGACATCAATATTGGGATATACATCTTTTAATGTGATGGCTTGATAAATCTTACAATTACTGCCCCATTTGGATTGGTCGTTGCCAACAAAATAGTTGTTGTAAGTAGGAATCACTTTATCGGCAACTGTTTTGATACTCGTTGAAGCGCCTATAAAATCAACGTTCCAGGCATGTGAGCGGAGTACAAATTTATCTTCAGGTCGGACAGGACGACCGCCGGGCCCCTGACCATGGAGAAAACTTGACAGTCCTGCAAAGTCAGCAGGTTCATGCTGCAACACGGTAAAACCCCCGGAGCGAATAAAGAAAGACCCGTTGCTGACATTGCCTTTGTATTGCACCCGGCTATCCCACTGGCCTTTATTCTCGATGAATTCTATATTATTATAACTCTGTGCAGTGGCGGCTATACCAGCAATAAGGAGGGCGGCAAAAATAAAGAATGGTTTCAGGGTAAAATTATTTGTATTAAAGTAACTAAATTTTGGGAGAATTAGTTTGAAAACTTGTGTTAAGAATTGTCCTCTCATAGTCAATTTTTATTTTAAACCGGCCTTACTACCACTTTGAAACGCAAAACCCGGGTTTGTATTACGAAATCTTACTCCACAACACCGGTCCTTTTTGCTGATTCAGGAAATTCTTTAGCAGCAAATTTTCAGCCGAAATGAGATCAGGATCAGTTTCCAGCAAATTAGCCGCCATATTCCTGGCCAATTCTAAAAGTGGTCGGTCTTGGACTATACTGGCCAGCTTAAAGTTTAACTCACCGCTTTGTTTTGTACCCTGGATATCTCCCGGTCCTCTCAGTTCCAGGTCCTTTTCTGCTATTTCAAACCCGCTATTAGTGCTGGTCATGGTCTTGATGCGCTGGCGGGCATCATTACCCAATTTCGACCCCGATAAAAGGATGCAATAGCTTTTTTCTGCTCCCCGGCCTACCCTGCCACGTAGCTGATGCAACTGTGAGAGGCCAAATTTTTCGGTACTCTCGATCACCATAACAGATGCATTGGGTACATCCACCCCTACTTCAATAACTGTAGTGGAAACCATGATCTGCGTATCATGATCAACAAATCTCTTCATATTTAGTTCTTTCTGCCCTGCCGGTTGCCGCCCATGCACCATACTGATCCAGTACTTCGGTTCAGGGAAATAGCCCCTGATATTTTCATAGCCATGCATCAGGTTCTCGTAATCCAGTTTAGCGCTTTCCTCTATTAAAGGGAAAATGATATAGGCTTGTCTGCCTTTATCGATCTCAGCCCGAATAAAGTCCATTACGTTCGTTCGCTGTGTTTCATAACGGTGAACCGTTGTTATGGGTTGCCGTCCCGGTGGCAGTTCGTCAATTACACTATAATCCAGGTCGCCATAGGCGGTCATCGCCAGGGTACGCGGAATAGGAGTGGCTGTCATGACCAGTACATGCGGGGGGATACTTGCTTTTTGCCACAGCTTTGCCCTTTGTGCCACACCAAAACGATGTTGCTCATCAATGATTACAATGCCAAGGTTCCTGAATTGTACCACATCTTCAATTACAGCATGCGTGCCCACCAGTATCTTCAATGTGCCTTCTTCCAGCTCTTTTAATAATTTTCTTCGTTCTGCTGCTTTAGTAGAACCAGTCAACAATTTTACCGGTACATTTATTTCCGCCAATAATTTATGAATGGTCTTAAAATGCTGTTGCGCTAATATTTCAGTAGGCGCCATCAGGCAGGCCTGGTAATTATTATCTACGGCCAGTAACATTACCAATATAGCAACAATCGTTTTACCACTGCCTACATCCCCCTGCAACAGGCGGTTCATTTGTTTACCGGTGGCGGTATCATTTCGTATTTCCCGAATCACTCTTTTTTGGGCACCTGTCAATTCAAAAGGAAGGTGATGTTTAAAAAAATCATTGAAGAGATCACCAACCTTATCAAATACCACTCCTTTGGAAAATCGGTGCCGGTGGCTACGCAATAAATTCATCCGCAGTTGTGCGAAAAACAATTCTTCGAATTTGATCCGTTTTACGGCCTCTTCATACTCTTCCATGGTTTGCGGAAAATGTATATAGCGGCATGATTGAAAGCGACTGATCAATTTCAATGGCTGTACGATGGTTGCTGGTAAATTCTCCGGAAGATCTTTTTGCTGTATCATTCCAAGCAGCTCTTGGGTCAATTTTCCCAGTTGCCGGCCACCGAGTCCTCTTGCTTTTAATTTTTCTGTAGTGGAATAAACGGGTTCCAGGTAACTCTTCCCCAATGGCTGATCGGGTACCAGTTGTTCCAGTTCGGGATGAACGAGCTGGGGCTGACCGTTATAAAAAGTCACTCTTCCATATACCAGGTAAGACTGTCCTGCCTGTAATAATTTCTCTACCCAGCTCAATCCCTGGAACCAGGTGAGTTCGAGAATACCGGTTTTATCTTTTAGCTGCGCAACAATTCTTCTCCCCGATTTTTGCCCTACCAACTCAAAGCTCAGTAACACACCGGCTATTTGTGTATATTCTGTATTGGGTGTCAGTTCAGAAATAAGATTGATGGTTGTCCTGTCCACATGCCGGAAAGGATAATGCTGTAACAAATCACCAAAGGTGAAAATACCCAGCTCCTTTTTGAGTAACTCGCCGCGTTGCGGGCCTACTCCTTTCAGGTATTCAATGGGGCTGGATAATATGTGGGAGGAGGAGGAAATCGCTTTTTTTATTTACAGCAAAAATAGGCTACAGAATAGTTGGTTAGCCACAGATTACACGGATTAACTCAGATTAATACACATAAATTTAAGCAGCCGCGAAATCACACCAAAACACACGAATAAATACAACTACCTTTTCGTAAAAATTGCTGTGGCTTCTACGCCGACAGGCTACGGGCATGCTATTGCTAAAAAAGCTCCAGAGCAGTAATTTTGTACTAATACGTGTAATCTATGGCTGTATTCACTCCATTGCCTGCCGGTGTGATTTTTCCCATAGTACCGATTGGTGGCCCTTTATAAATTTGAAAAAGCCTTTTACCAGGCAATAATTCATAAAAACAAAATAGAAGGGGATCGTCAGCAACCCCGCTCTCTTACCCGATCGAACGATCAACCAGCCGGCTACTGCTATTAAATAAAAAAAGATTTGGGCAGCCAGGAACACACTGTAAAAACTCATGCTGTTTTGTTCACTGGCAAGTAAAATATTTGACAGGAAGAGAATCACCAGCATGAGCGGGCAAAATATCCAGCGCAATAAACGCCGGGAAATATATTGAAAGCTCAATAGCGGGTGTTTGAATATATTCAGGCATTCTTTTAAATAGCCCACAGACTGGTAGGCTCCTGCAGATATACGTACTTTTCTTTTTTCTTCTTCAGCCAGGGAAAGAGAAGGCAGTTCTGTTGCGTACGCTTCGGGTTCATAGGCGATCTTATATCCTTGCAAACAGATCTGCATTGAAATGACGAAATCATCCAGTATCAACTCATCATCCAGTTCTTCAAACAGGGCTGTGCGGATAGAAAATAGTTCACCGGCGGCGCCAGTCACGGTATTCAGGCGGGCATCGAGTTTTTTCATATAAGACTCATACTTCCAGTACCATCCCTCTGCTTCCCCAACGGCAGAGATATCCTTGCTGCGTATAATTTTTTTCTCCCCAGCCACCCCCCCGGTTTTTTCGCTGGCGTAATGCCGGGCTATCTTTTTTATACAATCTTTGTTTAGCATTGTATTCGCATCGCTAAAGACAACAACCGGTGTTTGCACCTGCTGCATGGCCCTTTTAATAGCGGCATACTTTCCCATTCGCTCCGGCTGGTGCATACATTGTATGGAGGGAAATTTCTGTAAGAGTTTTTCTGAATCGTCTGCAGAGCCATCTGTGATGAAAAGCAATTGAAGTTGATCAGCCGGGTAATCAATAGCAAGGGAGTTCTGGATCTTCTGCGGTAATATTATTCCTTCATTATACGCTGTTACAACTAAGGTGACCGGCAAGAAACCCGGCTCCTCTTTTTTTTCATTTTTGGCAACCACCAACTTTTTTAAACCTGTTACGATAAAGACAAGTATCCCGTACCCGATATAGCAGTAAAACAACAGCCACAGGCTTATCCAAAAGAATATGGTTAGTAATATCATCATCCGGTGAGTGTGAAAAATACGGTACCCTCAGCGCAAATATCCCAAGATGCAGCTTAAAAACTGCAACTTGTCAAAGGGAAATCCTTTTTTTATAGGGATTCAATAAAAAAAGCTTGCAAATTATGTTTTCGCCCTCTATTTTGGTAGCAAGAACCAATTATCCTAATAACCCTGATACCAAAACAGGATCAATGAAAAACCACCCTTACCTCCTACAGCTGGATCTGTATTTCGGCGATTACAAGTTTGCACTACTATGCTTTATCACTGCATTTGTTGTAACACTGATTACTATTCCACCGCTTATTAGCCTGATCAAAAAGTATAACTTTTATGACAAGCCCAATGCACGCAAGGAGCATGCATCCCCTATTCCAACGATGGGTGGGATTGCTGTAATTGCCGGTATGATGATAGCCCTGTTCCTCTGGTTCCCCTTTAGTAACCAGATGGCACAGATCGGTTTTTTCTTTTCTATTGCCGCATTATTTGGGTTGGGTGTCATGGACGATTTAAAAGATCTTTCAGCAAAATATAAATTCATTGTACAGGCTTGCCTTGCTGCTATCATTGCATTATGTGGCATCCGTATCACTTCACTGGAGGGATTGTTTGGTATCTATGAGCTGCCGTTGATAGCACAATACAGTCTTACTTTTTTAACCATTGTAGGCATTACCAATGCGTTCAACCTGATCGATGGTATTGATGGCCTGGCTGGTGGGTTGGGCTTTATGAGCCTTTCTATATTAGGATTATTCCTTACGATGAGTGGTGATATAAATACCGCATTGATCGCATTCGCCCTTGCGGGCGGTTTACTGGCGTTCATGTATTTCAATCTAAACCCTGCCCGGATTTTTATGGGTGATACAGGCTCATTAGTACTGGGATTTGTAGTAGCAGTTTTATGTATTCGGCTTATGCAGGTCAATGTGTTTAACGTAAACCCTGTACTGATCCATGTGCCGGTATTTGTATTAGCTGTTGTACTCATTCCTGTTTTTGATACGCTTCGGGTATTTGCCACCCGGCTATGGAAAGGCAATTCTCCTTTTGTAGCGGACAAAACGCATATCCATCATTTGCTCACCAACCAGGGTTTTAGTCATGGTTTTGCCGCCAAACTGATCTGTTTCCTACATGGTTTTATCCTGATGGAAGTTTACTGGCTCAGGGATTTAAAACAGGAATTCATCCTGGTGATACTGGTGGCCTTTATGTTGCTGACAACGGTGTTGTTGAAAAATCTTGGACTGCTGGTCTGGAGGAAAAGGCTTTTCCATGCAAATGACCCGGCCATTAAAGCTGATTGAGATATCTCCAGGTTGTTACTCATTTTTCCCGGGTAGTCCTTATAAATTAATATAACTGGTTACGAGTGGCGGATTTTGAGCCAGGTGACTAAGAGTAAGCGGCTGTTTTTTTCAAATTAACAGGCGTTAAGCAATATAGAAGAGTAAACTCTATTTACCCAGCATCTTTCTTAATGCAGTAAAATCCACTGCTTTTTTTATAGCCTTCATATTTTGTTCAAATGCGGCATCGCCTTTTGAAATTTTATAAACTACAGTAAAAAACTGGGGTGATGATTTGGGTAATTTCTTTCTATAGTAATCCAGGTTGGGTTTTACAGCAATAAAAGAACCGGGAGTACCTTCCATAACAAAGCCGGTAAATCGTTGTTCATCATTCCACGGGCAAATGGCTGGGCTGGTTAATGCAGCATCTGGCTGCTTTAAAAGCTCATTGATATTATTCAGAAATTTATTATAGAAGTCGCTTGCACCTTCTTCCTTAATAGTTTGCTCCATACGCTTTTTCTGTACTAGTAAATATTCTTTTTGGCTTACATAATTAAAGGGAAGTGTATCATTGTAAGTTATCAGCCAGCAAGCTTCTTTTATTTCGCTGGCAGTGCCACGATCACCCACAATTTCTTCTCCTATAAACCAGGCCCCGTCTTTTTTCTGGGGTCGTTGTTTCAATTTTAAATAACCCCTGAAATCATCCGTAGAAGTATTTGCTGCAAATAAATTGTTTAAGGAAAAAATTACATTGGCAGTAATGTTTACGGTTGTTGGAGTAGCTGCGTCCACATAAAATTTTGACTTGTCCGCACTGTTTTTATCACACAAATACCGGAGGATATACATGGCGTAATGATAAGGGTCTGCAATAAATGTTTGTCCCTGATCGGGGTATTTACCAAACACAGTGCTGTACGATACCTGGCAACCCATTGGGCTGTAGTTGGTACTTACCATTTTATGAATAGTAGCCAGTATCGTTTTTTCTTTTGCTAAATCTGTTGCAGCTATATTTTTTATTGAACCCTGTGGGCCTGCTTTCCAGGTGCCGGTTTTTTGCAGCAGGGATTCGGCTGTACAATTTTGTGCTGGTGCCGAGATGGAGATAAACGCAATGTAGATTAGTAGTAAAATTTTCATAGTTTTCTTCATTGATATGTAAATATAGTTTTTACTTGCTCACGGCTTATCCCCTAAAAACAGGATGGGAATTGTTTAAATCGCACAAGATAGTGGGGCTGGTAAAACTGGCCATTCCCTGTAGCATGATCCAAAGGATCCAGGTAAACATCGAACTGTTTTACGGGGAGTAAAATGCATTTTTGAATGAAGACTTTTGAATCCTGCACACAAAATGGTTTCCGTAGTATCCCCTCTCACGTGTCTCTCTTACCGAAAAAATCAGTAGCGCCGGGGCGTATTTATCATACATCGCCGGTAAGCTATAATACCAGGCGAAAGCGGCAAGGACGGTTTTTGTGGTCATTTTTTCCTTGCAGAAAAAAAAATACCCAGTGCAAAAAAGCCCGGTCGGTTGAACGAAAATCTGGAAATTATGCAGGCATTAATCAGTATTATACAATAACCCGTGGCAGAACTACAACGAATTTGCCTAGACATTGCTGTACGATTCGCGGCTCGGTTTTCATTTCATAGGGTTTGTAGGTAATATCCAGTTCAGACCGGGACATACCGTTTTAGAAATACCCCAGGATAAACAATTTTAAGTTTCCCCTATTGCACAACAATTTTTTTTCTAAAATATACCTGCCCACTCTTATCATTGATCTGTACCATATAAATCCCCTTGGCAGTTATAGCAGGAAGGGTAATAGAAACAATATTATTCTTTCCCGCGTTTACCTGCCTGGATACAATTACCTCACCCCTCGTATCGAATACTTTAATTGTGAAAGACGCTGATTGAATATTCAGGAACTGCACCTGGAAAAGGTTTGAAGTAACGGGGTTAGGGAATAACTGAATATTTGTTTGTTGTTCGTTCTCACTGCTGACGATCATTTCCGGAAACTTGTGTTGATCGTCTTTCTTGCTCTTCAGCAGATTACTGCCGCCAAGATCAGCTGTATGCCAGGTATTGCCTGCAGTAAGACGCTCTGCTTCGAGTGACTGAATGGAAACAGAATAAACACCAGTGGCATCAACTGAACTTACAAGAATTAGTTTGTTTCCCTGCTGATTCACCGCCACACCATTCGACGTAAAATTGACTGGAAGTCCAGATACCGTACCCAGGTAATTAGCGACACGTGTCTGCAATTTGATCCTGAAAAGATGGTTACGAATTGTAAGAAGGTACAGATGACCATCATTGTCCGCTATTATATCTCCTCCATAACTACTGCAGGATTCATGTACGGATACCAGGTTTCCTACTGCATCCTGGAGAGGTCCAAGACTAGTAATGGCGGGATTATTTCCAACAGAAAAACGATACAGCGCTTTACCATCATTGGTCAATGCGTATCCATTATCATCATCTCCAATCACCATCCGGGTGATAACATTACTCTGGTTCGGATTTTTGGGCATAAGACCTGTAAAATTATTAGAAACAGTATGTATCGATAATGTACGCAGGTCAACATAACTCAACCGATCGATAAGCATCGGGGTGAAATATACCCGCTTGTTTTTTCTATCATGCGCAATCGCTGCAATACCATTTGGTAAATTATTTACCGGGAGTGTATCGCTGCCATTTAAAAGTCGAATAATAGCATTACCAAATTCTCCTGATCGCAGATCGATGGTACGGAGAAAATTCCATTTAAAACCCAGTCGCTGGGAATCCGTAACAGCATACCCCATATGCGGGGATTGCGCATTGCTTGCGATATTGGTGAGAAGTATTAAAACGATCCCAATTGTAAAGTGTAGCATGTATTTCATATACAAAATATAAAGTGAAGAAAAAAAAGCAAAAGCAAGATACCAATGTTTGATACATTCCGAGATGAACTTATTATGAAAATAAAATGTCCTAAAGATTGCTATGTAGGTTAGATTTTTTCGATTGGAAAACATACGGTCCAGAACTGCAGGGTAGTGAAAGCTTTGTAAAAAAAACGGTCACCTCTTTCGAGATGACCGTTCTCAGTTAACTAAGGACTATGATTAATCTGCTTTTATCAATCGCACAACTTTGCGCAGCTCACCTTGCGTGACCTCGGCAAAGTAAATACCGCTAGACCATCTTGTTTCTCCAACTTTCAGGCTGGTGTTTATTCCTGGTTGATGTATAGAAAGTACTCTTCCATTAACATCCAGTATTCTTACAGATACAGGAGTTGAAAGGTCATTTCCTTTTACAATCAACGTGAAATAATCATGGCTTGGGTTGGGGTATGCTTTAATCTCAATTTCAACCTTAAGCGATTTAGCAACTACTATTGGCTGTTCGATCGTTTTTACAAGAGACGGACATCCTCCTTCACTAACAACCCAAGTCTGACTCCTGTTGCTATTTACCACAACCACATCTGCGCCTTTGTCTTTGCTGTTACTCTTAACAGATAAGGTTAGACCATAGAACTTATTCGTGAAGATAAGAGCTGTACCTGATACTGTGATACTCCATTTCTGCCAATCTGCACCAAAATAAGCAGTTTGAATTGCCTTCAGGCTACCTCCCGAAATAGCTCCGTTATCACCTGAAAGCACCAAATTGCTGTTCAGGTTTGTAATGGTGTAGTAATCCACCCCTGATATCGTTTCAACTTTGGTAAATCTCCAGCGTTCGCTTAATCTTTGTGCATCGAAGGACCATTGTACCGCCTTTGCATTGATATTTATTGAACTGGAGGAAATATCAAGGTATAAACTACTGTTTACATTCCTCACATAATAGCACTTGTTAGGATCAACTGGGCCACAATTTGTGGGTTGTATAACCACTACATTGGCTGATGAAGCTGAGGTGCATCCTGCAGCATTCCTTACAGTAAATGTGTAGGTTCCTGCTGCAAGCCCACTGATGGTGGTACTTGTTCCAGTTCCTGTTGTTATTACTGCACCCGGGCTGCGTGTAATTGTCCATGATCCTGATGCAGGAAGACCACTTAACACTACTGATCCTGTTGGAAGAGTGCAGGTAGGTTGAGTGATAATTCCCACTACAGGTGCTGTTGGTGCAGCAGGTACAGCATTGACTAACACACTAGCTGAAGCTGATGAAGTACATCCTAAAATGGCTACAGTAAATGTATAGGTTCCTGGTGCAAGTCCACTGATGGTGGTGCTTGTTCCGCTTCCTGTTGTTGCTACTGCACCCGGGCTTCGTGTAATTGTCCATGTTCCTGATGCAGGAAGACCATTTAACGCTACTGATCCTGTTGGAAGAGTGCAGGTAGGTTGAGTGATAATTCCTACTACAGGTGCTGATGGTGCAGCAGGCTGTGCATTCACGGTTATATTAGTAACGGCAGAGATACATCCACTTGCATTTTGTGCTCTGAGTGTATGAGGTCCTGCTGCTACAACATATCCACTTGCAGGGTACGCTGCATAAGCTACCCCGTCAAGACTGAATGTTAATCCCGCTGTAGCTGAATTGATCGTGATCGTACCGGTTGCAACCGCACATGTTGGTTGTACAACATTTACAGTTGGTGCTGTCGGTGTTGCTGGCTGTGCATTCACCGTTATATTAGTGATAGCAGAAATACATCCATTTGCATTTTGTGCTGTCAGTGTATGCGATCCTGCTGAAACAACATAACCTGCTGCCGGATACGCTGCATAAG
>JAWXCO010000138.1:0-55875 GCA_034408705.1 Bacteroidota bacterium | reverse complement strand
GTCAAAGAACAAAATCATATTCAATTGAAAATCAATCTAATTTAACCGGACACTACTGATATTTATTGATAATTTTAATAATAATGAACAAGCGATATTTTTTATTTACTCTTTTTATTCTCATTTTTTTTAAACTGACTGCTTTTTCCCAGCAGCAACCAGTTTCCCCATTGGTTGCTTCCTATCAGCAGCATTTAAAAATGAAAGCGCAAACTGAGTATGGGCTCGAATGGATTCCATTGGGGCCTGTGCTGAACAGTGCTTTGGTTGAAACATTCCAGGTAGATCAAAATCACCCCGGTACCATGTACCTTGGTTTTGGTTCCGGTAATCTATGGAAAACGGTAAATAATGGACTGACATGGAACCCGATTTTTGAGAATCAACCTTCTTATGGAATTGGAGATGTAGCACTTGCTCCTTCCAATACTAATATTATCTACCTCGGTACCGGCGAAACATTAAAGAAACCCCGCAATTTCACTATGCCCGGCACCGGTATTTACAGATCGGATGATGGTGGTGAACATTGGAGGCATCTTGGCCTGGAGGATTCCTGGCATATTGGTAAGATAGTGGTGAATCCTACCAATCCTGATATCGTTTATGTTGCAGTATTGGGACATTTTTGGTCCACTAATGTTAATCGTGGAGTTTATCGTACTATGAATGGGGGAAAATCCTGGGAACATGTATTGTTTGTTGATGATAAAACCGGGGCGAATGATATTGTTATTGCTCCATCTAATCCATCTGTTCTCTATGCTTCCATGTGGGAAAATAATCCCGGTATAAATGGCAAAAAAAGTGGCATCTATAAAAGTATGGATGCAGGAAAGACCTGGATGAAGTCAGCTGCAGGATTACCGGAAGATGATGGAAAAGGAAGGATTGGCCTGGCAGTATCTTATAAAAATGCAAATAAAGTTTATGCATTGATAGATCATCGGAATAAACCTAAGATGACATCCGGAAATGTTACGAGAGATTCATTACCTGGTGCAGCTGGAGTATATCAAAGTTTGAATGGTGGTAAAACATGGAACAGAACGCATAAGGATGAATTAATGATTAACTCAGTAGTCGGCTGGTATTTTGCAGATATTTTTGTGGACCCTAACAATGATGATGAAATATATGCATTGGGAGTAAGAATGGCACACAGCATCGATGGCGGAAAAACTTTTAATCTCATAGGCGGAGATGTGTTTCATTTGTTTCCAAGCCCGGCGGATCCGCTGCACCTTGATCAGAATGAACTATGGATAAATCCAAAAAATTCAAATTATCTTGCCTTGGGTAATGATGGAGGGTTTTATGTGAGTTATGATAAAGGGAAGACATGGATGCATTATAATAATATACCGACCGGAGAATTTTATGATATTACGCTGGATAATAAAGTACCCTACACCATCTATGGAGGTACACAGGATAATGCAACTGTGTATGGCAAGGCAAAGGAATGGAATCCCAAATATGATAACGGCTGGAAGTATCTGTGGGTAGATCCGTGGAGTGGTGGAGATGGATGTATTACGGCTGTTGACCCGGTTGATTCAACTACTATATATTACAGTTCTCAGGAAGGGGGTGTTCAGCGAATGGATTTACAAAAGCATAATTCTAAATCTGTCCGTCCGGGAATAGCTGCGCTTAAAGATTCACTTCATTATAATTTTTTATCACCCTATTTTATTTCTAATCATGATCACAGTACACTTTACCTGGCAGGTAACTATGTTTTAAAGAGTACTAACAGGGGTGATAGCTGGAAAGCAATAAGCGGAGATCTTACTTCAGGAATTGATAAACGAAAAACTTCTTTGGCGGCAGGTGCTTTGACAGAATCTGAATTGGTAAAAGGTCTCATCTATATGGGTACCGATAAGGGTTTATTTTGGGTAACACAAGATGACGGCGTCACATGGACTGAGCAATCAACAGGTTTGCCTAACATGTATATCAGGTGTATAACTCCATCCAGATTTAAGAAATCGAGAGTGTATATAGCAATGTCAGGAATTAACTATGATGATTTTGGTACGTATTTGTATAAATCTGATGACTACGGAAAAACATGGAAAGCAATAAAGAATAATCTGCCTGCTGAAGTTTCTTATGTGATTAAAGAAGATGCTGTCTATGAAAATATTTTGTATACCGGATTATACCGTGCTGTTTATATTTCTCAGGATCAGGGTGACTCATGGTCTATGTTGGGTAAAAATATGCCTGCAGCAGCAGTAGCCGATTTGGAAATTGATAAAACATCTAAAGACCTTGTTGCTGCTACACATGGCAGGGGTATTTACAAGTTAAACCTGTCACCGGTTTATGATAGATTCAATTCCGGAGTAACTGATGATATTTTATTTGATTTACCAAAAGTAAATGTTTCTACACCGGATAGCAGAGATGATTCAAACAGCCGCTTTTTGGATAAAATGGCTATTAGCTTTTGGGTAAATCAAGCGGGTACTGTAACTATAAAAGTAATTAATGCTGCAAATGAAATTGTATGGCAGACAACGATGAATGTAATAAAAGGATATAATCAATACCGGTGGGATTTAATCACAAAAAAAGTGAACAGTGCTTTACCTTATTTTATTAATTTCAATGAGTTGCTGAAAAAAGGAATTTACACAGTTGAACTTACTGTGCATGGTAAAATTTTAAAAGAAAATTTTGAAGCTGTCGAGTGATTTCTTTGCGCCCTTGCAAGTTTTTCGCAAAAAGCAGCACGCTTTTGTTGTGTAAAAATAAACTGGCATAATCGTCACCACCAACAGGGAATAAAAGCTAGTAAATTACTCTTAAATTTTTTACCATATTTCTCCTTTCCATATGAGTCTTCAATAGTAAAATTCTCAAGCGTAACTTCGGCCTGCAGTAGCATGTTAACTGCAACCTTATTAATGACGCTCTGCGGCTTTGAAGTACAAACTCAATTTTATCACCGGCTACCCTTTTGTAGGGGTCTTCCATGATATTGACATCAATACAGTTGTCTTCGTTTGCTAACAACTTACAGCAATCTTCGCCTAGATTTTTAGATGAAGTTTCTTATTTGATTTACGGTAACGTTCTGTAAGTTTATTCAGCGCCTCAATACCGCTCATATCCACCACCTTGCTTTCCCTGAAATCAATAATCACTTCATTTGGGTCATTCAAAATATTAAACTTTTCAATAAAGGCAGACACTGAATCAAAAAACAAAGGGCCAAATTTCATAACGCATCACACCGTTTCATGCCTGATGAATGACTCACGCAACAGGGCATGAAAGTAGCCTGGCCTTACTGTCTTTCGATCTTTTTGAGATAACAGGGGCATTAAAAGATATAAAAACCCCGGTTTCCCGGAGTTTTTACTATGCTGGTTTCGTAATAAGGGTTTTATTCTTCAAAGGAATCAAATCGTTTATTCGCAGTCTACCGCTTTCTTAGTAATAGTGAAATTTGTTTTTCCATTGATAGTTGGTTCGGTTACCGCAATATAATAAGGATATTCAATTGCCATTGAACTCATACAGGATTTTCCGGGTAGTTTATGCTGCGCTGCCGTTTTGTATCCATCTGCCTGATTGCCCGTTATGGAAGTAATCATAACACTATGTCCGCCCGTATTCACTGTTCCCAGGAAAACTGCAACAATAGAACTCTTTGAAAAATCAACGGATCTTTTCTCAGGTTTCCAGTCCCCTTTAAAGGCTTTGGACCATAGCGCATCCATTTCTTGCTGGCTGGTAACTACTACTGTCATTGGTTTTTCAATACTGCAATCTTTGCCAGACGAAACTTCCTTCCAGGTGATCGGTTGCATTTGCTTGCTTTTATTTTCTGATACCACTTCGGTCTTGGGGGTATCTTGAACGACAACCATTTTATTTGGTTCTTTTGAAACAACCGTATCCGAAGAAACCGGTTTTTCTTTTGTTGGGTTACCACAGGAAAGCAATAAAAGCGATCCGGCTACTACCAGAGTTATCCTTTTCATTGGTTTGTTTTTATAGTTTTTATTAAGCGCTATTTTAAAGATGAACGGTAATGCAGTATTACATAATTATCGACCAGTCATTTCATAACTAAAGATGAGCCAAAGGTTTGATCGTACCGCAAAACGAAATATCGCCTCCATTTGCCGGACCGGCAAGACCACCCCGGGCATGAATGACACCTGCTACACAAGCAGAAGCATTTGCAGTGCCACTCCAGGTTATATATCCCCCGTTTTTGAAGGTAGAATATGTACCTGTTCCGACAGCAAGCCAATCTACACCAGCCCCACCATTGGAATAGCTGGCTCTTGTCAGGTCGCAGTTCAGCGTACCTACGGAATAAACTCTTGTGCCGTTGATACATCCCGGAAAGAAGGAACTCACCCCATTACAATTGCCATCACTACCTGCAGAAATTACAACATGTGTCCCTGCCAGTCCCAGGTTCCTTATTGCATCCCTTATAGCAGGATGATTATTTTCACAATTTGCCATAGGACCTCCTCCAATGGGTAGATTTACAACATCGCCCGAGATATCATACATGGCAATATGGTTAATGCCAGCAAGAATTGTGCTGAAAGAACCAGACCCCATATTATTAAGAACTTTAACCGGTACTACCCTGGCTCCAGCAGATACACCAACTGTACCGAAAGTATTATTTTTGGCAGCAGCTACTCCTGCACAGTGGGTTCCATGACCATTACCATCATCAACTGTTTCTCCTGCGACAAATGATTTAGCATAAGTGGCATTTGTCATGACGTTAAGATCCGGGTGATCCAGGTCGATACCGGTATCAACTATCCATATCCAGGTAAGTTTGGTCGAACCATCTACAGGTCCTCCTGCGCGGGTAACTGAACAGGGTGTTATTTGGGCAAAATTCGTAGTCACATTTTTCACAAAACTATTATCAATGAAATTCCATAGCGGTCCGCCGCGGGTCTCTTTATTATCATGTTGAGGAAAAATTGCCCCATTTTCTTTTGGGTTTTCTTCAGCCTTTGTAGATTCAAGTTCAACGGAATAATCCTGCACGATATATTCAACATCCGGATCTGATTCTAAAGCTTTTTTTTCTGCCCCGGTGAGTTTTGCTGAAAATCCAACGAGTACATCTGCAAATTCGCTGACAACGGATGACTCTTTAATATTTTTCCCCTTAGCTACTGATTTCAGTTTTGCAATATTTTTTTCCCGGGCAGCCTTATTAGATACTAGCTTTTGCTCCCGGTTATCATTTTTTTTCTGATCTTTTACAACAGGTTTAGCAGAGGATTCTTTCAGTATAACAATAAATTGTCCCGGAATTGCTTTGGGTTCTTTTTGCGCATGAACATTTATGATAATGACTGTCAGTAATACAGCAAGGGTTATTCCTGATTTCATATTGAATAGGTTTATAGTAAAAAAATAGTTTAACTGCTAAATCAAAACAGGAGCCCGGGCAATATAAGCTTCAATAGGTCGTGATACATAGATCGGTATCGGGTGTAATCGCAGGTGTGGATGGGTGATGATGCTTGTAACGGCGGCGGTTGAAATAAAGATCAGTACAAGCCGGGTTGATAAAATGAAATGCCTGAATTTTTCAAAAACAATAAGCAATATATAGAGGAGCCTTCACCGGAGTTACCAGTCTCTTTTTACACTATTAATTTTAAACCTGTTCGCTGAATGCAAATAAGGCTGGGGTTATTCACAATTTATTTCTTTTGTTTTACTGTTAAACTCTGTCTTTCCGGTTATAATTATATCAGTAAGCCCCAGGTAATACGGATAATCAATAGCCATCGAACTGATACAATTTTTCCCGGGGATATTATTTACTATGTCAATAGAAAATTCCTTTTCCAAATTTTGATTGATTGCAGCAATTTCAACACTGTGACCTCCTTTATTAACCATTCCTGAAAAAAGGGCAACAACAGAATTCTTTGTAAAATCAACAACAGGTTTTTCCGGAGACATATCCATCGTAAAAGCTTTTTTCCAGATGGAATCAAATTGTTCCTGGTTCACGATGACAAAATTCAGTGGCGATTCTATATTGCATTGATTCCCGGCAATGAGTTTAGCCCACTTGATCGTGCTGCCGGAATTAGTAGTCACTGAATTTCCAGTTGTAGAGTTACTGCAAGATGGTAGGAAAATTATTCCGGAAAATAAGAGGTTCAGGATTTTCATTTGTTTTAATATTTAATAGACCGGTCCTGTAACTATATCTTTTCTCACTTTTTATACTATCTGAAATTAATAAACAGGGTAATCGTAAAAAGAAATAAAGAATCATTTTACGATTACCCTGCTGAATAAGTATTAACGATGAGCTAATGGTTTGGTTGTTCCGCAGAAGGCAATATTACCTCCATTGGCCGGAGCACTACCACGGGCATGAATCACACCAGCTACACAGGGTGTAGCCATTGATGTTCCTGATTTTGTACCATAAAGACCACCAGGAATAGTTGAATAAACGCCGCTTCCAACTGCCACATAATCCACGTTTTGACCGCCATTAGAGTAGCTGGCTTTTGTCAGGTCACAATTAAGGGCACCTACTGTATAGACTCTATTACCGTTGATACAGCCGGGTAAATTCGAACCTGCACCATTGCAGTTATAATCATTTCCTGCTGCCATTACAACGAATGTACCGGCATTTCCAAGGTTCCTGATAGCATCTCTAATGGATGGATCGCTGTTTTCGCAATTACTAACCGGATATCCTCCAATACTCATGCTCACTACATCACCAGCTATATCATACATGGCCACGTGGTTGAGGCCGGCAAGAATTCCGCTGAAAGAACCTGAACCGGCATTGTTCAGTACTTTTACGGGCACCACTTTCGCACCTGCAGAAACACCCACTACTCCGATTGTATTATTTTTAGCTGCTGCGGTACCCGCACAATGCGTTCCATGGCTATTGCCATCCTGTACGGTTTGACCAGCAATAAATGATTTGGCAAAAGTGGAACTTGTTATAACATTCAGATCGGGATGGGTAAGATCAATACCAGTATCAAGGATCCAGATCCAGGTGGATTTACCTGAACCATCTACAAATCCTCCCGCACGGGTTACAGTGCATGGTACAACCTGTGCAAAATTTTTAGCATCATTTTTTACATAGGTATTGTCAATACTATTCGCACTGGGACCGCTACGAATTTCTTCTTTTTCATTATACCGAGGATTAAAAATAGAGCCAATTTCCTGCGGTTTTGCCTCATCTTTTATAGGCTCCAACTCAACAGAATAGTCTTGTGCCACATATTGCACATCCGGATCTGATTCCAATGCCTTTTTTTCAGCTCCGTTGAGCTTTGCTGTAAAACCAACAAGTACATCAGCAAATTCATTGACAACTGATGACTCTTTAATGTTTTTTCCTTTGGCGACTGATTTCAGTTTTGCAATGTTTTTGTCCCTGGCAGCTTTATTGGAAGCTACTTTTTCTTCCCGGTTATTATTTTTCTTCCCGTCTTTAACAACGGGCTTTGCAGATGATTCCTTTAGTACAACGATATACTGATCAGGAATTGGTTTTGGCTCTCGCTGGGCGTTTACATTTAAAATTGCAAACGTCACGAGTGCAGTGATGATTAGTTTTGGGTTCATTTTTTTGATTTTTAAATAGTAAAAGAATAAATAATTACGGTATTATGTTAATACCAATCAGAAATTAACCAATTGTAATCGGAGAATATAGATAACTAATGATCAGGAGTCTTAACCAAATTAATTCTAAAAAAAGCGTAGCGGGGTATGCTGTTGAGTACTATTTATACTAGCGCTAATTTTGAAATTATGTTCAAGTAATGCTACTAACATTACTTATTTAAAGATAGAGGAAAACTGAAAACCAGCAAAAAAATTTTGCCAGACCCCAGGTCGCCTGGAGTGGTGTTGGATGATGCCGGCCCGGAATGCCCCCAATATCTCATTTCCAATAACCAACCAGGTATTTCGTCCTGGAAATACAATGTATGCACCGGGGAGGGTAGGCAGGTAAACGGACCGGGTTACCCCGCAACGGGCAAGTGGGGCAATAAAAAAACTACACCAGTATAGCCGGTGTAGTTTCCATGGTTTTTGATTTAATGCTGTTAATTTATTTTACTTCGGCGATGACCATTTCCTGTACCATTCGTGTATTGCGGTTTACATCATACGCTACAGATTTTTTGGTTTTGTTGCAGTAAATTTCAAACCGCACGTTGTTATCCCCAATTTCGTCTGTGTTCAGCAAAAATTTCTTAGTAAAATTTTCACCTTTGATGTTCTCTTTGTACAGGGTGTAACCAAATTCATCTTTAATGATGACAGTGAAATCATCCTGCTCAGGACTGCCTGCAAATACCAGTTGGAATACGGGTTGCTCATTCACCAGCCCCGCAAATTTTAATTCAACAGGTACGGCTGGTTTTATACCACTTGCCATCACGGAGGGTGACATCGCTAAGGAGAATACAGTAAAGAAGGCGATAGCGATTAAACGGTTGTTGTTCAAGATCTTTTTCATAATTAAAGTTTTTAAAAGGTTAACGAACAGATTCTGCAAATAATTAATGGGTTACAATCGGTGGCAAGCTGGAAACGAGGCAAAAGGGGCAAGTGTAGTTAGGATTCCCGGTGTCTTTCTCTGTCTGCCGACAGGTAAATCTTCGGGAGAAAAGCAATTTGATATTGCTTTGATGATGTAAAAGTAGGCAGGGGATATAGCCAGTCCAAATGCATTTTTTGTTGATCTCAGCACGGCCAACTCAAAAATAATAGAAGTAAAATATTGATAATCAAGGTGCTTAATTAAGCAGGGCAAGGATACCCAAGCCATTTCTCAGGACTGAAACCTGGTCAAAAAAACTAGTTTTCAGGCTATACTAAACAGTATTCTTTCTAAAAAAAATCAATAAAAAACTATGCCGGCAAACTTTTTAGAGAAACAAAAAAGGAAGGATATATTTCACCAGGAAGATAGATATCCTGGCCTAAATGTTATTATTTGTGCTGTTGCTCAGGGGAGATTGTAACAACAACGAATTAAAGGGTGTGCGAATCTTTATTTTTAAATATAAATGACTGATTATCAATATATTATTTTCGTGTTAGCAAATTACTGATAACTCGATTTGGCAAGGTGTAGAAAAATATTATCTTCAACCGCTTACCGATTGTGCCGGATTGGCAGAAATGCCTTTTTTCAACCAAATGGCGGGGATTTTGTTTAAGATTAAAGAAGTTCAGAACCAGGTAAGGGGATGAGCTGAAAAAAAGGAGTACTAAAATGGCTTTTAAGAAAGACGATGTAATTATTATTGAACCGAAAGAAATGTTTGTGGGCAATATTGATGCCCCTGTTACCCTTGTGGAATTTGGGGAGTATGAGAGCGAAGAATGTGCGAAGGTCAACGAGATCGTAAAACAATTACTGGAAGAGTATGAAGGAAAGATAAGATTTCAGTTTCGTCACTTCCCCCTTACATTGATTCACCAGCGCAGTCTCAAAGCGAGTGAGTCGGCTGTTGCTGCTGGACAGGAAGGAAAGTTTTGGGAAATGCACAATGTGCTTTTTGCAAATCGTCGTAACCTCGGAACAACGAGCTTAAAGCTGCACAGTAAAGAAGCAGGGGTGAATAATAAAAAATTCCTCGATGAATTAGTCAATGGTGTGTATGGCTGGCAGGTACAGGACGATCTGAAAGAAGGGATTAACCGGGGCGTGAAAGAAATTCCCGCTTTCTTTATTAACGATGTTCCATTTACATTGAAGCCCACTTTTACCAACCTGAGTGCTGCATTGGATGCTGCGATCAAAAAGACCAAGAGCAAGCCTGCGGTTAAGAAAGCAGCCGGCAAGACAAAGCAAAGAGCATAATTGAATTTATATATATAGAACTGACGATCCCGTTTCGAAAAGAGACGGGATTTTTTTATAACTACCTGCTAAAGATAAAAACCCCGTCTCAGTTGCCTGAACGGGGCTTTTACAATAGAATCAGTTGTTACTGTTTAACCGGCACCCTTTTCGATACCCGGTAGCATATTACCAACGATTATTTGAGTAAGCAGGGCGTGCGCCTCTTTCAGGCCTTTCCTCTTTTGGCTTGGCAACACTTACTTTAATAGAACGTCCATCAACAGTAGCACCATCCAGTTCAGCAATTGCTTTTTGAGCAGCTGCATCATCACTCATTTCCACGAAACCAAAGCCTTTGCTGCGGTTTGTGTATTTATCCATAATAACTTTAGCTGAAGTCACTTCTCCGTACTCAGCAAAATAACTTTTTAAGTCTTCGTCAACTACGGCGAAACTTAAGTTTGAAACATAAATGTTCATGTAAATAATAAATTAACTTTTAAAAATACTTGAGAATAACGCAAGGGTAAAGAAGACTAACTATTAGCAGATCCTTCGATAAACTAAGGATTAGGGCGTAGCAGAAAAAATCGTTCACTTACTTAGAATGCTCTTATCGCTCAAATTAACAGCACAAAGATAAGGGTAATTGACGGACTTAACTTGATTTATTTTGTTAGGTTATTATTAACTAGTTGGCTACCGGCGGCTCCGCGTTGAACATATTATTATTTTCTTCTTTTTTACGGATCCCAAAATTGTACCTTAGGTTAATGCCTACCCGGCGGGTATCTGATTGCCGGAACCCGCTGGCATTCACCGAACCCTGCTTAATAGTAAAATTATTTTTATTTGTAGCAAACATGTCACTAATACTGAGTGTAACTACTAATTTCTCTTTGAGGAATTTCCTGTTGATGCTGCTGTTGAGTGCACCAAAAGTGGTAAGCTCATAAAATTGTTGTTGCCCTTTTAACCGGTAGAAACCATTGAGGGTTATCACTGAACGTTTATCAATTTTAAAGGTCTGGTATGTAAAAAAGGTCCAGGTGCCTTTTTTGAAAGAAAGCGGTTTGTTCTCATATAAGCCCTCGTAGAAATTATGATTATACTGCGCACCCAATACAAAGAAATACCGCCCGCCCGGAGGAATAGCACCGAGACCACGGAAATACCATTCCCTATTTTTGCCCAGGTTATCATAGGTACGGAAAGCCTGGTTACCATTTTGATAAACAACGTTGGTAAAAATATCGGTGGTTTCATTTATACCCACTGCAAGAATGGGTCTTTCATCAACACTGATATTGGCTTCATAATTCTGGTTGAACTGGGGACGCAATGAAGGATTCCCGATCTCAGAAAGGAATTCATCCACATATTTGGAAAAAGGATTTAACTGCTCATATACCGGCCGGTTAATGGTACGGCGGTAAACTAAATAAGCCCGTAAATCAAAACCGGCGATCTTTATCAGATTTTTACTGAGGTAGATATAAGGGAACAGGTCGGTTCGGTGGAGGCCGAACGTTGTATCGGTGGGAATGATTTGTCTACCTTCCATATTTGTATTTTCCAACCGGGTTCCCACTTTGATGACAAAATCTTTTCCCAATGTTTTTGAGCCCTGGATATAGAAGGCATTGATATTTTCTTTATAATTGAACGTATTGGTTCGGTTGGGATCTTTCTGCCGGTTGCCAACAGGCTGTTCTTTAAAATAATCAGTGATACTCTGGTACGTAAGGAAAGAAGTTTTTAGACCGGTTTCCAGTGTAAACTTCTTTTTCATTTTTACTTTCAGGTCCGAGACGGCAGTATATAAATTCCGCTGGTTATTACCCGTGCCATCTCCACCCCGCAGTTGTAAAAAAGAATTATTATTATAGGTGCCAAAAAATTGTTCAGTATTGTTTTTTGTGTAACTATATAAAATATCATTCGACCATTCTGATCCCATGGAATCGATCTTCATTTTTCCTTCCAGCCCGATCCTGTAGTTGAAAGAGCTGCCGTCATTACTGGTCGTGTTCAGGTTATCGGTCAGGGTTTGTGCTGTACTTATTCTTTTGATCGCATTTTGGGTGCTGGTTTTATTATCAAAATCATTGAGGCTGGCACTGGTACTAAAGTCCAGATCCCATTTTTTCCCAGCGGCAAACGAGAGGCCATAACTTGCAAAATACACATTGGTAGGGTAGGTAGTATACGCCTGCTGATTTAAAATAGAATCCGGTGCAAATAAACGGTCCGTCACTATTTTTTCATAATTGTTACGCTTACTGAAGTTCAGGCTGATGGTCGAACTTTTTTTGCCATCGTTATTGCTGAGATTAAAACCAACGAACTGGTTACCATACACACCCTGTTGCCCTCCACCGTTCACACTACCGGTCATACCTATCTTTACTCCTTTTTTCAATAGCACGTTTACAATACCACCACTACTTGAAGCGTCGTATTTGGCAGAAGGTGTTTTTAATACCTCGATCCGGTAAATGGCATTCGGCGGTAAACTTTTCAATAAAGTGGCTACGTCAGCAGCGCTCATTTTCATATTGCGTCCATTGATCTGTACCGTGGCAGGTGTCAGGCTGCTGATATAAATATTTCCATCCTGGTCCACAAAAAGGCCCGGTGTTTTCTCAATTACCTCGAAACCGCTTGTAGAAGCTTCTACCAGGTTCTCCGGATCAACAATCAGTTTATCATCTTCCTGTTTCATCAACGGTTTTTTGGAAGTAACAACAGCAGTTTCCAATGTTTTTCCAACAGGTTCTGCCACAAAATTGAAACTCACCTCGTTGCCGGAAGTGGAGATTCCTTTTTCAATGGGGAGGTAATTGACAGAACTGATACTAACGCTGTATTGATTATTTTTTGCCAGCCTGAACTGAACAGTTCCACTGCTATCTGCAGCTTTTTTTATAACCAGGTTATTGTCAAGCCTATTGGTAATCGTAACGGAAGCAAAAGCCAGCGGCTCTTTTTTTTGATTGATGATTTTTATAGTAATCGTAACATCTCCGCCGTTTCGCCCAACCTGCGCACTGGCAAAAGGAGATAAAAAATATAGTACGATAAAAAGAACGGGGAATAGTTTGCTTCGCATGCTGGTAATTTATAGACAATTGCCTGGTAGGTGTAGAAATTTGTCTACAACGCCACATTTCAACGGTGAAAATATCTATTCTGTAGCAAACAAAAGAATGGCCTGATAGTTGGCTTCTTAAAGAAAATTTAAAATATGAAAAAATTATTAGGATTGCTGACTTTCTCAGTTCTTGTGGCAATTGGCTGGGCTTGTTCAGACAGCAAAGACCGGTTTGTAGATTTATCTACCGGGAAGTCTATTGAAATAGAAAAGGATGGAGTAACCGGGTTCATGGTCAATAAGGAAACGGGAGAAGTGCCGTACATCTATGTAGACACGAAGAAAAAGGATACGATCTACGGCAAAACGGGAAAAGTGATCAACGGTCACGTCGTGCTTGGCAGTGATAATAAATATGTGTATGACGAAGACGAAAAATTAGAAATTGATGCAAATGGTGGTGTAGAGTACAAAGACGGGGATCATAAAACGGAAATAGAGAAAGATGGGGATGTTACAATAAAAGATGGTGACAATAAAGTAAAAATTGATGGCGAAACAGGAGAACGAAAAGTAAAGAAAGACTAAACTATTATTGGATAGAATGATAAAGGCTAAGCTACCCCGGTGGCTTAGCTTTTTTATGGCTGAATGCCTGCAAAATCAACATTACCAGTGAATAAGTTTTGAAGTAATGAATTCACAAATGACGATTTCATTGATTTATTCAATCAGCACAATTGTATATTTCTTTTTATACGGGATACATTTATAGCCTAATTCAGCCCGTGCTGGTTCACGAAATATTCTATAAGACTTCCTGTTATTAGCCAGCTTTAGAAAATAATCATATACATCTTAAGCAAACTTTTCACCAGTAACCAGCATGCCTTTTGATTTAATATACCAGGCCATAGCAGCAATATTGCTGGTAGCAGCTTTCCTTTTGGTTATTTTTCTGCTGCCCATTCCTGATCAATTTTTTACTGTAAGCTCTTGCCTGAGCAACAGATAATAATTTTTCTGATTTTGTTTTAAGGGTTTTTTTTTGCAATGTCCGGTATTCTTTTTCAGGAACCAGCACATATTTCTTTTTATCTATTACGATAGCTGTCATGAATTAAAGTTGCAAAATTTATCCAATTCAAAATCCTAACCCGGAGTTCGCATGCAGACAAAGCTGTACCTCAGCCCGCCTTTACCGAATACATCCTATTTTTTTAGTTGCCCCTTCTTCAGCTGGTGTATATTGGCCGCTTCGTCTATCGAATGAGTTTTGTGAATATCCATTTCTTTTTTTGCCAGTTCTGCCAGTTGTACATAAAATTTCTTCAGCGTTTCCAGCTCTTTTGCAGTAAGGTCTTCTACATTGATCAGCCGGTTGCTGGCAGTAGCACTGGCAGCAATGAGTTCATTTAACTTTAGCTGTATCGCTATGGTATCTTTGTTTTGGGATTGTTGGATGATAAAGACCATCAGAAAAGTGATGATCGTGGTACCGGTATTAATCACCAGTTGCCAGGTAGTGGAAAAGTTGAAGATGGGGCCGGTGATGGCCCATACAATAACGATAACAAAGGCCAGCACAAAAGCAGTTGAACTGCCGGTGGCTTTGGTAATTTTGGCAGAAAATTTTTCGAATGCCGCAGAAAATTTACTTTTTGTTTTCATAGCAATTGATTGTAAGATGAACTGTTTGTAGTTTTATACCAGGGAAACGATTACTGAAATTAATTCATTTGACTGTCTGTTATGGTTCAATTTACTGCAACGATAAAACGATTTGCCCAGCAGGGAGAAAAAACCGGCTGGACCTATTTTGAAGTGCCGCCGGATTTGGCACAGGAGTTAAAACCGGGGAACCGAAAGGAGTTCAAAGTAAAAGGAAAGCTGGATACTTACCCTGTCAAAAGGGTATCCTTACTACCCATGGGAGGGGGCCGTTTTATTTTTGTATTGAATGCAGCCCTGCGGAAAGCAATTGGAAAGAAGCAGGGCGCTACGGTAAAAGTTCAGTTAACAGAGGATAAAAGTGAATTTATTTTTAGTAAGGATTTTATGGATTGCCTGGAGGATGAACCCAGGGCACAGGTTTTTTTTCAAACACTGACCGGTTCGCACCAGCGGTACTTCAGCAAATGGATCGATGATGCCAAAACAGAACGGACCAAAGTAAATCGTATAACAATGGCCGTTAATGCGCTGGCTAAGAAATGTGGATACCCGGAGATGCTAAGGGCAAATAAAAAGGAGCAACCATGACCCCTATTTCCTTAAGCACAACTTCGCCGACTGCTAATAATCACCTGCGGCAACAGGGTCTTACATAAATGGATTGGCATAGTTGGTATCCGTGGTCACATTTACATCAGTAAGTGTTTTCAGGAAAGCTACCAGCGCAGCTTTATCGGGTGCTGATAAATTGATCAGGCGCGGCTGACCCCCGGGTAGTCTAAGCTGTGGAGACAGGTTGGGATGATTTCTTACACCACTACTGTAATGTTCAACTACCTGCTCAAGCGTAGTGAAACGTCCATCATGCATATACGGTGCTGTTAACCCCACATTACGGAGTGTTGTTACTTTAAAAGTTGCGTCCAACACAACATTGCTGGCTATTGCACCAAATCCCCGATCGGTAGTGGCCATATCTAAACCATTATTTTTTTCCTCGGGAGCGGTAAATGTTTCTGTACCATGGCAGGGTGCACAACCGCCAAGATTAGTGAGGAAAATTTCCTTGCCGCGATTTTCCTGACCTGTGAAATTGGGAAATACAGCATTAGGAGGAGGGGCAGGTGCCGTAGGAAAAGTGGAACGGCCTGCATCATATTTTGATTGAAAGGAAACAATTGAACGAACAAACTGAGAAAGTGCCTGCGATATCCGGGCGCTGGTAATATTGGGATCATTAAATGCTTTTGTAAAGAGCGAAGGATAATAGGCCAGGGATTTCAACTTCGCTTCTAGTTGTGGTAAGGTCATCCCCATTTCTACCATATCCTGGATAGGTATCAACGTTTGATCTTCCAGAGTGGTGGCCCGCTGATCCCAGAAAAAGCGTCCATTGGGGTAATATTTTGCATCAATTAATGACATAGAATTCCTGCCTGTCAGCCCGCCATTAAATCCCAGGCTTTTTGCAACGGGGTCAGAGAATCCATTGAGCTGTTTATGACAGGAAGCACAGGAAATAGTATTGTTGATCGAAAGGCTCTTATCGTAAAAGAGCACCCGGCCCAGGGTAGCACCATTATCTGTAATCGGATTACCGACTGGTGTATTTACCTGGGCTTGTATGGGTGGTGATGCCAGGTAACCTGGTTGGGCGATGTTGGCATAATTGAACGGGATAGCGGGTAAATTCAGTACAGCGGCTACCGGGTCAACAGGTGCAGGACTGCTGTCACCAGTATTTTTATTACAGGCTATAAAAAGAAAAAGGAACAAGAAGCCTGTTATAACGGACATAGTGGCTTTTGTCATGGTGGGGCTTTTGGTGGTGACCTAAGACAGGCGCTTTAATTAAAAGTTTAAAGTACTTCGTTTTCCCGGGTTTCAGAAAAATACTGGTGCAGGCTTTGACGCAGCGGGGGCTAAAAACCCTCCTCACGGAAATAAAAAAACCGAATACTTTCGTTAGAAAGACATCCGGTTTCTCTTTGAAAAATTTATAGCAATAAGCCTGGTACGAATTATTGTTTTATAATTTTTTGATTGAATATTTCCCCATTTATTTGGTATTGTAACATATACACTCCTGCTTTATAGCTGCTCATATTGATGGTAGTGGATTGTACTGCTACCTTTTGCTGTTGTAATAGTTTCCCTTCTGCCGAGAATAAAAGTAGATGACCGTTTTGTTTCAAACCACTTACAGCAACCACATCTTTTACCGGATTAGGAAATACTGATAGCTGCGTAGTTAATTGGCTGCTTAGTCTGATGATATTGGAGTAAGTAAACTTGCCATCATCATCAATAGATTTTAACCGATAGAACACTATTGATTTACTGTTGAAAACACCTGCATCAGTAAATGAGTACGAAGCGCTGCCAGGCAATACTGTACCAACAGTTACAAAACTTTGTCCATCATCACTACGTTGAATTTCAAACCGATTTACATTTACTTCATTTTCTGTTTTCCATTCCAGCAAAGTATTATTATTTATTTTTTTACCGGTAAAATTTAATAAATGCAGGGGAAGTACACCAAAAACAGTAATGGTTCTTGCAGTGTCAAACAGGCTCCAGTAACCATTGGCATCCCTTACCCGTAATACCATTAAATGATTTCCCTGCCCGGTTGGAACGGGTACTACCAGGCCTAATGTCTGGTTTACTATATTGCCAGGTGTTGCAAAATTGAAAGGAAGTCCGTTGCCTACGCCAGGGTCGGTATCAAAAAAATATTCACCGGATACAACAAAGCCCATACCGCTTGCCGGTGGCAGTACATAAAAACTTCTCTTTTCAAACAACCCCAATTTGCCATCTGCATCTTTAGTACGTATAGCCAGGATGTGAAACCCAACCGGTAAAGAAGTTGGGATATTGGCGGTGAAATTTACTATTGCCCCACTTGCACCTACTGATGCAGCTGTGCCGTTGCCAACACCGGGATCGGCATCAAAAAAATATTCAGCGGCTGTTATATATGCAGCGCCTGTGGCGGCAGCATAAATATAAAACCCTCTTTTTTCAAACAAACCCCACTTGCCGTCATTATGCTGCATCCGCAAAGCAAGTAAATGAAAGCCCTGCGAAAGCGAAGTTGTGGGAATTGCCGCTGAGAAATTAATTGTATCGGATGTTCCTGTTAAAGAGATAGCTGTGCCATTGCCAGCACCGGGGTCGGTATCAAAAAAATATTCTGCCTTACTAAAACCCTGTGCAATGCAGCACTGCTGAAACAGCAGCCAGCAACTCACCGCTAAAATTATTTTTTTCATAATGATAATTTTTAGCTGGTTAATTATTTTTTCTGGCTTCAATGGTTATGTTTAAAGTACCACCTGCCGGTATGGTTGGGTTGGCCACATTCATACTAAAAATAAATGGCAAACGGCTGGTGCGGCTGGATAGCCAGTTAAGGCTACTGTTGGCATCGTATAGCAGACCCATATCTTTTCCGTCGCTGCCGCTATTATTGGCAGGGCCTGCTGCAATGGTAAAATTTAATAAAGGATTCGCCGTGCCGGCATTTACTGCTGCCTGGTTTACCATCTGGGGGTCCTGGTTACTGATGTTGCCACCGCTGTTAATATTACCGTTGGCTAACCACGGAGAGTTATCGCCGGCATTGAAAGTAATATTGTTGTTGAATACGCTATTACTGTTACCAAAGGCTGCATTTCGGTTTACAAAAATATTATTGGTGATGGTAAGAAAACTAACGGAGCTGGGCCAAAAAACATTATTTGTACCGGGACTGGCAGGGCCATAAAAAAGGTTATGGTCAATAAGAACGTTTACAGCATTAATAAACCCTCCAATGCTGGCAGAAACACAACAATTCAGGTTAAAAATATTATTTTGAAAAATACAGTTCACAAAGGTGCCATTACCATTAACATCCGAATTGTCGAAATAATTTCCTTCAAAACGCCAACCGGTATATGTGCCACCTCCACCTCCAACGTTGGAATAAAACCTACAGGCTCCAAACCTGTTGCGTATAATGCGAATGTTATTCATATTTATTCCTCCCTGATAGTGAAAAGTAGCCCCGGAAAAAAACAATCCATTTATTTCTGTTCCGCTGCTGGCAGTTCCAGTAATATTTGTACTGGAACCGGCTATAGTAGCTATTAACGGAAGTGTATTATCAGGAGCCCAGCCGGGTCCGATAACAGTAATTTGTTTATTAGTAATAGTAAACCCTGCATAATCAATGGGGCTGCCGTGTACATACACCGTATCACCACTAACTGCACTAGCATCAATAGCTGCCTGTATGGTGTTAAACTGAGCTAAGTTAGTTGGGTTATTACTTACGGTACGTATGGTGGCCTGTAAACTAATGCCTGTAAAAATGGCTGCAATAAAAAGGAGTAGCTGTTTCATTGTTGTTGGTTTAATTGATTTGATTGTAAAAATCAATAACTAAACAACGCCGGCAAATAGCTAATAGTAGCTATTTGGGTTTCTTTGAGGGGCAATTAATGCAGACTTAAAATTGATAAACAGGTACTGTCTTACCAGTAAAATCTTCAGCCAAATCGTACGAAAAATAACAGTTTTGGCTGTAGATGGGTTGTTTATCTTTAGCCAAATCTCATAAAAAATTGTACATTTGGCTGATAATAATAACACATATTATGGCAGAAATAATAGGGCGGCATGATGCAAAACATATACTGGATAAGGCTTTCGAAGATAATAAAGCATCTTTAGTAGCGGTATATGGCAGGCGGCGGGTTGGCAAAACCTACCTTATAAAAAGCTATATGTCAGACCGCATCAGCTTCCAGTATTATGGCATACATAATATAACCACCGAAGTAGAACTGGAGAAATTTACAGCCGCTCTTTCTGTTCAGTTAAACAATAAACTGCCCTTGCCGGTACCGGCTGACTGGTTTGCCGCTTTTAACATCCTGGCTTCCTTGCTAAAGAAAAAACGCAGCAAAAAATTAGTCATTTTTTTAGATGAATTTCCCTGGATGCAAACTCCCAAATCAAACTTTCTGGCAGCCTTCGAAACTTTCTGGAACAGCTATGCGGCTCATCACCCCAATATGATGGTAATTTTGTGTGGCTCTGCGGCCAGCTGGATGATACAAAACATAGTACGTAATAAAGGCGGCCTGCATAACCGCATTACACATAAAATTGCGCTGCAACCATTCAGCCTGTATGAAACGGAATTATTTTTGAAAAGCCGCAAAGTCAACCTTATTTATTATCAGCTTATACAACTGTACATGGCCTTTGGCGGCGTACCTATGTATCTGGAACAGGTAACTGCCGGGCAAAGTACTGCCCAGATAATTGATGCAGCCTGTTTTTCAAAAAACGGTTTTTTATATAATGAGTTTACCGATCTGTACAGGGCATTGTTTGATGAGGCCGACAGGCATATTAAAGTGATAAAGGCATTGGCGAATAAACCCATGGGCCTTAGCCGGAATGAAATCATTAAAACCTGCAAACTGCAAAGTGGGGGCACGGCCAGCAGTTTGCTGGAAGAGTTGAGTTCAGGCGGGTTTATCACACCATATATTCCATTTGGAAAGAAATTAAAAGATGCTATCTATAAATTGACGGATGAGTATTCGCTTTTCTATATCAAATTTATGGAACCTAACCGCAGGGGCGGCAAGGGTACCTGGCTGCGGCTGAGTGATACGCCGGCTTATAAAAGCTGGAGTGGGCTTGCTTTTGAATCGCTTTGTATAAAACACCTGGAGGCGGTGGAAAAAGCTATTGGCATACATGCTATACACACACAAGCCAATGCCTGGAAAAACGCTGCTGCACAAATTGATTTGGTAATAGACCGCCGGGACCAGTCCATTAACCTTTGTGAAATGAAATTTTACAGCGACAGTTTTACTATTGATAAAGAATATGCCACTGCATTACGCCAAAAAGCCACACAGTTTAAGCTGCAAACAAAAACCCGTAAGCAATTATTTTGGGCCTTAATAACACCATTTGGCCTGCATAAAAATGAGCATAGTATAGGTTTGGTAGATACGGTTATAAGCGGCGAAGATTTATTTACCAAAATGGAGTTATAAAAATCTTCAGCCAAATGTGGCTTTTTTTATGGGTTTTGGCTGCGTTTCTTTTATACCAGTTTACTTTTATACGCCAGTGCAATGGCTTCGCCCAGGGAGTGTACCTGTAGTTTTTCGTAAATTTTTTTTACATGGTTATTTACGGTAAAATAGCTGATACCCATTTTATCAGCTACCATTTTATAGCTAAGGCCGGTTGTGAGATATTGCAGTGTTTCATTTTCTTTTGCTGTAAGATTATATTCGGGCACAACAGCAGTTGCTGGCTGACTGAAGAACCGCATAACTTTTAATGCTATGGATGGACTCATACCGGCACCGCCATTTATTACATTATCAATGCTTTGGGCTATTTGTGTAACCGATGCTGTTTTTAAAATAGAACCTTCGGCACCGGCACGTATAGCAGCAAATACTTTATCATCATCATCAAATGCTGTTTGCATGATGATTTTTACCTGGGGGAAATGCTTTTTTGCAATGGCAACCCCGGTGATGCCGTCTGTGCCCGGCATTTCAATATCCATCAGTATTACATCGGGCCTGGTAGCGGTAATATCTTCTACTATAGTGTTGCAGTTTTCAAAACTTCCGGCATACTCCATCTCATTGTTTAATTGCAAAAAAGCCTGCAGGCTTTCCCTCCTTGCTTTATTATCATCATACACTGTAATTCTTATCATGCTGCAAAATTAAAGTACAATGTATTTATCCGGCATGGCTAATTATAGCTATGGGAAAAGAACAGGTAATAAGTGTTCCGCCACCAGGCGTTGTTTCAATTTTGCATTGGCCATTCAATAATGAACAGCGTTGTTCCATATTCTTTAGTCCGTTTCCGGGTTTCAACAAAGCTTTGTCAAAGCCAATACCATTATCTTTTATTTCCAGAATTACTTCATCATTTACCTGGTGAAGACTTACCGATGCCACTGACGCTTTACTGTATTTGGCAATATTATTCATCGCTTCTTTGGCAATAAATAATATATTCTTCCTGGCCACCGGGTTAATGATGCTGTTACTGGCAGCTTCATCAATACTAAATTCACATTCGATGCTTTTTGAGGCCAGCAGTTCATTGCTGTAATTCTTCAATCTTCCAGTCAGGGTGTTTTTATCTTCGCCGAAGGGTTTCAGGCTCCATACAATATCACCTATCCTGTTCATCAGTTCTTTCGCCTGGGTGGTTATCTTACTCACCATGTCCTTACTATGTTGCGGTTTTGTTTCCCATACTTCCCCCGCCAGGTCGCCATAGATATACATACTGCTGAGTGTAGCGCCCACATCATCATGCAAGTCGGCAATGATGCGTTCCCGTTCCTGTATAATGGCCTGTTGCTTTTCCATCAGCACCTTTTGTCTGTACAGTTTTTGTTTAATATATATCCGGATGGAAATTAGTATGCCAGTAACTATTAAAAAAATTAATAGCATCTTAAACCAGCTTTGCTGCCACCACGCAGCATTTATTTTTATCTGCAGTTGTTTAGCTTCTTTGCTCCACACTCCATCTGCATTGGCAGCCATAATTTCAAATGTGTAGTTACCGGGTTTTAGTTGTACAAACCTGGCATAGCCCGGGTTCTTGCAGATAAACCAATTATCATCGTAACCACTCAGCCTGTATTTTAGCTGGCAGTCCTCCGGATTATTGTAATCGATACCCACAAAATTAAATTCCAGCGTATTGCTACCAGCCAGTAAATGCAGTACATTAGTATCAGCCTCATAAAACTGAAAAGGATTGATACTACTGTCGGCTTTTATAGCTGTAATTTGAATTTTTGGAGTAACTGTTTCGGGTATTACCTCCCATGGATGAATGGCGGTTAAACCATTTACCCCGCCAAATATTATGCGGCCATCGCTGGCTGTTACCACTGTGTGAGAGTTGTACTCATTACCCTGCATACCACTGATACCAGAAAAATTTTTAAACCGGTCCGTTGCTTTGGTAAACATGCTGATGCCCCTGTTCGTACTCAACCATAATCTTCCGAATGTATCCGGTGCAATAGCATATCCTACATTATTAGGCAAACCATCCGCAACAGTAAAATGTTTTTTTATTTTTAATTGACTGGGATTAAATAAATATAAACCATTGGTAGAACCTATCCAAGCAGTACTATCGTTTTCATCATACACATATTTCGCCGTAAATTTTTCAGGAAAAGTGTAAGCAACTTTATAATAGCCATTTATTAAGTTGTATAACTGTAATCCATAAGTAAGTGAGTATTTATAAATATTCCCATTTTTGTCTTCATATGCAAAAATTGATTGTACTCTACCCGCTTCATTTAAACCGGGAAGCTCTGTAATGGTATTATTTATGTTATCAATACTCCAAATACCATCAACACTGGCCGCCAGTGTATTCCCGTTTTTTAAAGGGGAGAAAAAATAATAAGACTGACTGCTTGGTTGTTTTATTTTAATTATGCTTTTTGAAAACAGGTTGTATTTAAACAGGTTTCTTTCACCAAAAAAAAGATTGTATTTTGAGCCATCTATTCCTAGGGTATTATTAAAGCTGGTTGAAATGGGTTTTATATAGTTTAACTCCTTATCAAGCTGCACTACACCGGCAAATTGAGTATTGCAGTAAAAATTACCATCTTTTCCTTCGGCCATCCCCCGTATAAAATTATTTGTCTTTTTGAAAGCAGCTTCTTCTTTTGTAAAATGATGCGAGAATCCATTGTCCGCCAAACGGCAATAATCTACACCTTTGCCCCAATTACCTATCCAAAGTATATTATCATCCGATACCATCATCGCAGTAGTTTGGTTGGCTATCAGGCCTGCAGTATTAGCTTCATCATGCCGGTAATTTTGCACTATCTTTTTTTCAATAATATTGTACACATACAGACCATCTTTACGGGTGGAAATCCAGAGGCGCTGTGCTTTGTCAAGATAAAGACCTGCTATTTTATCTGTAATTTGTAATCCATATAATTTTTCAAGGGAATTGGGACTGAATTGATATTTCCACACGGTACCATCCTCTGCCGCCAGATACAAAATTGAATCATTTGCAAGGCAAATAAAATTGCTATAGTTAAACAGATTGTTTTTTAACCTATTTATCTGCCATTTGTAGTCTCCGTTTTTATCTTCTACCAGCCTGAAAAAAATATACTCATCCTTAAATAATTTTGTACTCATAAGTAGCTTTGTAAAACCCTTAACAAGCGGACTTGTCACTACATTTTGTATTTTATCGGGTTCCATATTTCAGGGTGTAACCAATTGAGTTGATGAAAGGGTAATTGTATTATACACAATTAGAAGGTTACCGGTACCGCCGCTTATTAGCAGGTTATCATCATACGTTGCTAAAGGAACCCAGCGTAAAATTCTATTCTGAGTAAAACCGAAATTTGCTGGATTGATTGTATGTTTTTCAAAACGTTTAGTCGTGTAGCTGTAAAGGATAAGAGCTTCATTACTTCCAATCCATATATCACCATTTTTATCTTCCACAAGCCCTCTTGTTTCAGAAATACCTTCCATGCCGGGGCCAATCTGGCTATTACTGATGCAGCTTGTGCCATCAAACCGGTTAATTCCATCGTAAGTGGTAAACCAGGTAAACCCTTTCTTATCCGTTAATATATCATTGACCACTCACTGCGAAAGGCCGTTGTCGGTGGTAAGGTGTTTAAAATAGAGTTGGGAGGGCTGGGCAGTTCCTGCAACTGTTATCAGGATAAACAGCAGAATAAATATGGTTTTGTTTTTTGCCAACAGCAGTGATTTTGTTTAAACAATCAGAATGTTTTTCAATATAAATCTTTTTCTGTCAAATCTGTTATAGTATCAGTCTGAACCATCCTTCCATTGTCGGGGCAGGCTGTGGCACAAATAAACATAGGCTTTCACATAGGTCGTTTGTGTATGTATTTTTATAGTGTTCTATGCCCTATGTGGTTCAATTTGTATATTTGCTTTATAGGATTATCCATTTAGAGCGCAAAGCGAAAATAGGGACTAATTGAATACCAAAATAATTAGTATTTTAGCTACTAAAATATTTGGCATGTTTCAAGGAGTTTCAATTCAGCAGTTTAATAAGTTCTTTAAAAACGAAGATGATTGTACCCAGTATCTGTTCGATTTGAAGTGGAAAAATGGGTATAAGTCTCGCAGGTGCGGGTTTACAAAAAGCTACAAAGGTAAGACCAGGTTTCATTTGCGATGCCAGGCATGCCGTTATGATAAATCGGTTACTGCCAATACCGTTTTTCACAAGCTCAAGATCCCGTTATTAAAGGCTTTTGGAATGTCTTTCAGGATAGCTGTTAAGAAAAAAGGAATGTCAACCACAGAACTGGCAAGAGAATTTTCTATCAATCAAAAATCATCATGGCTCTTCAAAAGGAAGGTCCAGGAATCGATGAAAAGTAGTGGAAGCTACCTAGAGAATGGAAAAGTAGAAGTAGATGAATTACTTATAAAAGGGCCTGAAAAAAGCAAACGTGGCCGGAGCAAGGGAGAAAAGAAGCTGGTTGTTATAGTGGTTTTAAAAGTAAAAGGTAATAAAATAGGTCGTGCATATGCCGAAGTAATAGAACAAGCAAGTGCGGAGTGCTTTAAACCATTTTTTGAACAACACATAGACAATGACAACACCCAGGTGACTACAGATGGGTGGTGCGGATACTGTCCGCTGGAAAACGAATTTGATATAAGGCAAAAGCCGTCCAATGGTGGAAAAAATTTTCCTGGACTCCATGCCGTAATAATGAATTTAAAAGGGTGGTTGAGAGGAATTCATCATCATTGCTCAGCTAGATTTATAAATGGATACTTGAATGAATTCTTTTTTAGATTTAACAGAAGAATTTTTTTGAACATTATTTGGCATAAGCTGATAGAGCGGTTTATGACAAATCAACCTTATGCCTACATTGCCAATGAGACCTAAATGGATAATCCTATTGCTTTATATGCTTCCAACAACTATAAGTGATTTTAAAAAGCCCTTCTTCATCGGCATTGCCGGTGTAGGAATGAGTGCTATCGCCCAGTATTTAAAAGGTATTGGTAAAGAGGTTAACGGCAGCGACCGGTTCTTTACCCCCGGCGTTTATAATGAAGTGAAGGAAAAATTAGAAGCCGAAGGCATACGATGTTTTGAACAGAATGGAGAAGGTATTACTTACGATACAGACCTAATTGTTGTATCTACAGCCATAGAGGATACGGTGGCGGAAGTACAGCAATCAAAGCAACTGAATATCCCCATCATCCGACGGTCGGAACTGCTGGCTATGATTGCCCAAAGCAAAAAGTCAATTGCCGTGGGCGGCACCAGTGGGAAAAGCACAACCAGTGCTATGTTATTTGCTATACTGGAATATGCCGGCCTGGAACCCAGTATTATCAGCGGTGCAGGGTTGATCAGTATCATCAAACAGGGAAAGATCGGTAATGCAAAAGTTGGTGCCGGCGAATGGCTGGTGATAGAAGCCGATGAGAGTGATGGGTCTATTGTTCAATACAAACCTGAAATAGGTTTGTTGCTCAACATCGATAAGGACCACCAGGAAATAGACGAACTGATGAACGTGTTTGGCATTTTTAAAAAGAACAGCAAAAATTTCGTTGTGAATCAATCACATCCCCTGGCCCAAAAGCTTTCGCAGGAAGTACAGCAGGACTTTTCCACTGATCCGAAGATTGATGCAGGTTATACCGCTACTGACTTTAAACAGCACGGATTATCAATCACATTCAACATTCTGGGAGTTACTTTTCAGCTGAATGTAGTAGGAAAACATAATATGGAAAATGCATTGGCAGCCGTTACAATTGCTAATGGTATAGGAGTATCTCTTGCTGATTGCGCTGCAGCCTTGAAGAGTTATGAAGGGATTTACCGTCGCCACCAGGTATATGGAAATAAACACGGCGTTTGGCTGATCGATGATTATGCCCACAACCCGGTAAAATGTGCAGCGGCTATTGCAGCTTGTCAACCAGTAGCACCGAAAGTAATTGCCTGGTTTCAGCCACATGGATATAAGCCTACCAAATTTTTAAGAGAAGATTTTGTCAACGAAATTGCCCGCGTACTCCGGCCCGATGATGAAATATGGATGAGTGAAATATTTTATGCCGGCGGCACGGCTGTAAAGGATATTTCGGCCAATGACCTGGTCAATGATCTGAAGGCCTTGGGTAAGCAGGCTTTTTTTGCAGAAGACCGGAATTATTTCCTGGCCACAGTGCGGCCACATCTAACAGATAATTGTGTGCTGCTGCTCATGGCAGCGAGAGATCCTTCCCTGGAACAATTTGCCAAAGAAACATGGAAGGAATTATAACAGGTTAAAACTAAGAAGCAAACTCCGCTACATTCTCTTTCGTTACCGGCAGGAACATATACCAGCATAAGGCCATTAATAAACCCGGGTGGGATGTATCAGCCAATTGTTTGTCTTTGCTAAAATGTACCCCTGCAGTTCCTTCTTTGGTACTAAGTCCACAGGTAACAAAAGGATTCTCCTTTGATTCTTTATACAATACTAATTCAGCCAGTGGGTTGTTGTGCGTGGTATAAAAAAATCGTTCGTTGTTGACATCAATAAAATGCTCATTATGCTCCTGGCCGAGTTCCCCGATCTTAAATCCATATTCATCCCGGAGAACAGTTTTGTTGCGGCGGAAACCTTCTTTGCGGATCAGGAAAACTCTTTTTTCTTTTTCGCATTCCACGCGGGCTGAATTGGAGAATGGATTCAGTATAACGCTTAAGATCTTTTTCTCCTCCTTGAATAAATGATACACTTCGTTGTTAGAAGTTGACGTAGCTGATTCCCATCTCATGGTTGTAGGTTTTGGTGGTGGAATGCGGAGTAAAATTTACGATGGTTTCAGTGTGTAACGACCTGTTAACTTAAAATTAATATTAACTTCATATTGAAACCCAAAGGGAGTAAAAACTGTGGAAAATCCAGGTTAAATCCACATTTTTGCTATAAACTGTTTAAGGATCAATCATGAATACGCAAAAAGAACGCGACAAAAAATTCCTGGAAAGGGCGATCGAGTTGTCAAAACAGGGAATGTTAAGCGGCCAAGGTGGCCCTTTTGGCTGTATAGTGGTCCGGGGAGATGAAATTGTTGGGGAGGGCAATAACCAGGTAACCTCTTCCAACGACCCCACGGCCCATGCTGAAGTAGTAGCTATCCGAAATGCCTGCGAAAAATTAGGTACTTACCAGTTGAACGACTGCGAAATTTATACCAGTTGTGAGCCTTGCCCAATGTGCCTGGGTGCTATCTATTGGGCCCGGCCTAAAAGAGTGGTCTATGCCAATACAAAAGAAGACGCTGCCGCCATTGAATTTGACGATGATTTTATTTATAATGAGATTGCAGCCAGCATGCCTGATCGGAAAATTCCTTTTGTCCATTACCCGCATCCGAAAGCCGCTGAAGTATTTGCCGCCTGGAAAAATTGGGAAGGCAAAAAGAAATATTAATCGTGCAGCAGCATCCGCCGTATGACGATATAAGACAGTGCAATCAGGAGTATTAATATCAGGATCGAAATATATAACCAGGGCTGGTCTTTGATCTTCAATTTCTCCCGCCGGTTTTTTTTCTTCGCAGTTTTTTTCTTCAGGTCCCGGTTCAGCATTTCCACCATGTACTGTAGTTGTTCCTTGTCTTTGAATTCCTGCAAACCATCAACGGCATCTTCGTCGAATTCATTTAGCAGTAATTGTTTTTCCACCTCGTGCTTTTGATCTCCGGACAGCTTGCCCTGCAGGTAAAGCAAGAGTGTTTCCTGGTCAACGTGAGTAGACAAATTGGATAGTATGTCTTTATAATTTTTTGACATGTTTATTTTCCAGCCGCCGGTCGGCCTGGTTCACTTAATTTTTTCTCGATCCCTATTTTCAAATTCCGTTTACCATTCTGTATATAACTTTTTACCTGCAGCATCGTATACCCGGTTTCATCACTTATTTCCTGGTAACTTTTTTTCTGGAGGTAAAACAAAGTTACACATTGCTGCTGCTCAAGGTTAAGCTCTTTTAAAGCTTCTTCCATCAGTTCCAGGGTATGGTCATTGTCCACCAATGCCTGCATATCTGTTTCATCTTCCGGTTTGGCAGCCAGCCGGTCATTTATTTCCGCCGTGATCTTTCCCTGCCGGTCCCGTATTTTCATCAGGCAGTGGTTTTTGGCTACCATGTACAACCAGGATTTGAAAAATTCTACTTTATATTTCTGCAACTCCTGTATCACTTTCAGGAAAATTTGTTGAACCGCATCCTTGGCCTCTTCTTCATTTTTTAAATACTTCATGCTGACACCCAGCAGGAGCAAGGTATACCGTTGCAGTAAAATACCTAACCATTCATTATCCTGGTCGGAATAAAACTGTTCAAGCAGCTCCTGGTCGGTTATATGTTGGTATTCGGAAGCCTTCACAAACGAAAAATAACTATTTGTTGTCAGTTAGATGCAGGTTTTTACAAATTCAACAAATTTTTCCTGCATCACATTTATTATTTTCGGTAAAATATATGGTATGAATTACGCTGTTGTTACTGTTCCTGCTGCCCCGGTTCGCCGAAAACCCAATCATCGCAAGGAAATGGTGAACCAATTATTGTTTGGTGAATCGGTGAAATTGTTGAAGAAAAGTGGGGATCTCTGGGTAAAAATCCGCAGCCTGCACGATGGCTATGAAGGATGGATGACCAATACCTTATTGGCAGCAGTGGAGGAAAAAAAGGTACTGGTTGTTACCGAATATGCCACGTCCGATATGCTAAGTCCTGTTTCGGTCGATAACAATAAAATATATGTTCCGGTGGGTTCGACCTTACCTTTTTTCGACAGTGGAAAAGGAAGACTTGGTACGCTTGGGTATAGTTTTTCCGGACATTATTTTAAACGGGATGAGCAGCGGCCATCAGGGGAATTGGTACAACAACTAGCAGCTAAATGGCTAAATGCTCCCTATCTCTGGGGTGGGCGAACACCTCTGGGAGTGGATTGCAGTGGTTTTGTGCAGGTCGTATTCAAGCTCATGGGTATTGACCTGCCCAGGGATGCCTGGCAACAGGCACAAGAAGGTAAAGTTGTAAAAAAGTTCAGCGAAGCAGCTATCGGCGATCTTGTATTTTTTGATAATAAGGAAGATATTGTTCATGTAGGTATCCTGCTTGGCAATGACCAGGTGATACATGCATCGGGTAAAGTAAGGATTGACAGGATCGACAAGAAAGGCATTACTGGTAAACAGGCAGGCACTCCCAATATAAGGTTAAGGGCTATTCGGCGTTATTGGTAAATAGGCCTGGTTATCGCTCATAAAAAACCGGATCGACAAGACAATGATATTTTCTTTATGATCAGCCGAACTGGCCCAGGCCACCGTTAGCGGGTAAAAGATCATGCCTTTAAAAGTATAATTCATGATAGCGCCCGATTGAACACCCTCCCTTTCTAGTTCTTTCAGGACGTTGACTTCCATTTCTTTTTTAAACCGGCGATGTAGTTTCTCATACTCCTGCCTGATGTCATTTAACCCCGATTCTCCCGGTAAGGCATAACCGATCAATTGATAAACAAAATAAGTAAAGGGCTCTTTGTTGGAGCTGTCAGGATAGTTCTGCATTTCTGCGAGGATTATCTTGCAATGGGTTGTCGTGATGGTAAAAGGATAATAGGAATTGTACCTGCCCTCCAGGTAGAAAAGAGTAGAGTCGGTTTTCTTACTGATTTTTTTTTCGATGAGCCCGGGATCGTTCATCAGGGAGGGAAGAAAAAGGCTGAATTCTGTTTTAAACGGATCCTGGCGGAAATAGCTCCTCGTGGTGGTATATAACCATTGCGGGTAAGCGGCTTGACAGCCTAGAACTAATATGAGCAGGAATTTTATTTTCATACTGGATTACTAATTTTAATAAGCAGTATAATTGCTTGTTGTACTTAGATGATAAACTGGTTAAAAAAGCTGCCTGACCCATTTGGCAATGGCAAGGTCCCAGTTCAGCATTTTAAAAGCGGTATAAAAAAGGATGACCGCAAATATCTTTTTTAAAGTCTGCTGGTCAATGGCCAGGGCCATTTTACTTCCGAAATATCCACCAATCAGAAAGCCCACAGATAAAAGCCCTACTATTTTCAGGTCAATAGGTGTACCGAGTTGCTGGCATTGCTGGTAATAATAGACCGAAGCAAGGATCACGACTGGTAATGTAAGCACTGCCAGCGAACTGCCCTGTGCCTGGTGCTGGGTATAGTGCATAAAGAAAACAAGGGCCGGCACCATAATGATGCCACCACCTACTCCCACCAATCCGCTTAGCATACCTGCGGCAAGGCCTATCAGCAGGGCTGTTATGATTAATTGGGTAGTCATCGTATTGTTGGTTGGGTTCTGCAATGGTTATTGGTTTATTTTTTCTGTATATAAAGCTATTGCTTCATTGATGATCCGGTAAGCAATCAGCTGGTCCTGGAAATTATCAATAGCCACTTTTTTATTTTCCAGCACCTTGTATTGTTCAAAGAAGTTTCTTAGCTCCAGTAAAAAATGATGAGGAAGTTCTTCCATTCTTGTGATATGGTTGACTGATGGATCTTTGGCTGCCACTGCAATTATCTTATCATCCACCTGTCCGCTGTCGATCATTTGCATATTACCGATCACATTAGCCTCAACGAGGCAAAGCGACTGGATAGATTGGGAACAAAGCACCAAAATATCCAGTGGGTCACCATCCTGTCCCAGGGTTTGCGGAATGAAACCATAATTGATCGGGTACTGAAAGGAAGAGTAAATAACCCTGTCCAACCGTAGCAGGCCCGTTTCTTTATCCACTTCATACTTGGAACGGGAACCTTGCGGAATCTCGATCAGGGCATTGACGGTAGAAGGGGCCTGCTCTCCGTAATGGGCACCATGCCAGGGATGTTTGACTGTTTGCATTATACAAGTTGAGGGTTGATGATATTGAACGATCGGGAATTTACTTTGTCAATCGCATACCTGCATAAGTAGCCAGCAATCCCAGTACTACACTGGCGGCTAAATAAGAAAAGAATAAAGCCAGTTTTTGTTCTTTTACCAGTCCAATACCCTCCAGGGTAAAGGCAGAAAAAGTAGTGAAGCCACCGCACAAGCCTGTCATTAAAAATAATTTCCAGTTTTCCGTGGCATCGAAAGATTTAAAACTAAGTCCCCAGAAAATACCAATAAGAAAACAGCCGGCTACATTGACAGCAAAAGTTCCCCAGGGAAAGCCAGGTGCATAACTGTTCGTCAACCAACGCTGGCACAGGTACCGGGCAATACTGCCGATGCCCCCACCCATTCCTACTAATAAAATATGCCTGATCATAGAATAGTGTCCTTTGCGATGATGGTATGCTGCAGGCTGTCAGGTTGATGTTCATACAGGTATTTAAAATCGACGAGCCACTGACCGCCTGCTTTTACCACTTTCAGTGTATCCCGGTCATTTTTGAACGAGTTGGAATAGATAACAATCGTTACCGAATCTTTCACAGCTTCTTTTACGCTCACAATATTGATCGAGGAAGAACGGTAGCCATCCTTCGTGCTTTGATCGATCCGCTGGAAACTCCGTTCGGCCAGGTCCATATAATTAATATTAACAGAGTCCGCCAGCATAAAGGTACGGGCTGCTGTAAACTTACCATCCAGAGCCGCCCGGATAAAATTCCTGGCAGCATCAATATTGTTTTCTGATTTGCCGGCGGCGTCTTTCTCATTATTCATGCAGGAAGACAATAAAAAAAAATAAATAGCTCCTGCTATAAGGATAGTCATTCTCATATTGCAAAGTACAAAATTTAATACCGTAAACGGTAACCGGGTAAAATAAAAAGCACCTCTTACGAAGTGCTTTTAGTTTAGTAGCCCGGATTTTTTATTGTTTCAATTTTTCCAGTTCTTTCAGGGCCTCTTTCATTTCTTTCATCTTTTCGGGATCAATATCTTTAAGGAGGCTGTCAAAGTCCTGTAGACTTTTTTTCAGCGAATCGCCGTTCATAAAGTCTTTCATTTTTTCTGACATATCAGCAGTATCACTGCTGTTGAAACCATCGTCACCGTCTTTATCATTTTTGGAAGCCTGGTCCATACCCATTTTCATCAAAGTGCCCATGCTAAAATCAACTTTCCATTGGCCACCTTCTTTTTTAAGCGGAAATTCAACCACTTTGTCATCTTTTGCCTTATTGGTCACAGCAACGGTTGCGTTATCACCATCTATTTTTGCCTCACCGATCACCATTTGTTTAAAATCTTCTGAAGGATCATCTTTTTTGGCAGCTGAATCCTTATCCATGCCCATTTTTTCAGCGGCTTCCATTGCTTTCTTCATCAAATCAATGGTGGACTTACTGTCTTTGGTCGCCAGGTCGGCAGCGCCATCCAGGTCTTTTTTCGACATCCTTTCAAAGAATGCAATTACAACAGCTTTGGGATCATTGACGACTTTCTCTTTTCCCTTGCAGCCGGAGGTGAGAACCAGAAAGGTTCCTGCCAGAATAAATAAGGAGCTAATTTTTTTCATATTTTGGTTTTTGAATTACAAATGTAAGATTCCGCGGTTTATTTTAACGGTCAAATTGTTTTCGTTGGACGAGGCGGCAGTTTTCATTCAGAAATATATCGTCGGTGGTTACCCCGTAAGGCATGGTATCAAGTCGCACATACTTCATAAAGGCCCCGTTGGCTGACTGGTTCAGGGATTTAAAAACAAATTCGGAGCAATACATTACATCATCGGAGAAAAAATTAAAGAACAGGTCAAATTTCAAACCCGCTTTATAATAGCCATCCACGACCTGTTTTAGTTTTTTCGTTGCTGCAGTTCCCAGGTTATAGCGGTAAAGGCCATAGGCATTATTTTCTTTTGGCGTACAAAAACTATCCAGCAATTCCCGTTTTAGTTTACTTCCGGGATTATAAACACCACCCAGTGCGTGGTAGACAAATACGGAGTCCTGTTCTATGAATACCAGCCCACAATGGGAAAAGGATGTATCCTTCCGGTTCATACTACGGGCCGCCTGGCTTACCTCGTCCCGGCCATTCCTGAAAACAATATCCCCGTTTTGAATAAGGGATTTGCTACTGTCAATCGATTTAAAAGCTGCTGTCAGCAGGGCAGGCGAGAGAGAATTTTTAGTACTTGAGTCAACAGGCCGGCAGGCAACCCATAAAAAAAGCAGGGATAAAAAGAAAAAATCCGTTCTCTTCATTCCTGCAAAATAATAAATCTTTTACCAGTACTAAGTGGCGGGCTTATCTTTCTTTACGATCGCCGGTGTTTGCCGGTTGGCATATTCCTCTTCTTCTTTTTCATGTTCCTTATTATACGCCCTAATGATCGCTTTTACGAGGCGGTGACGTACCACATCTTCTTCATCCAGTTCAATATGGGCGATCCCTTCAATATTCTTTAGGATGCGGGCTGCCATTTGTAAACCACTCCGCTGGTTTCTTGGCAGATCCACCTGGGTCATATCACCGGTGATGATGGCTTTGGCATTGGCTCCGATCCGGGTCAGGAACATTTTCAATTGCAGTTCAGTGGCATTCTGTGCTTCATCCAAAATGATATAGGCGTGATCCAATGTACGGCCCCGCATATAGGCCAGCGGTGCGATCTCAATCGTCCTTGTCGTCATATAATAACCCAGTTTATCAGCAGGTATCATATCATCTAATGCATCATAAAGCGGACGGAGATAGGGATCGATCTTTTCTTTCAGATCACCGGGAAGAAAACCAAGGCTTTCACCTGCTTCCACTGCCGGTCTTGTCAGGATGATCTTCTTAACCTGTTTATTTTTCAAAGCCCGTACAGCCAGGGCAACGGCGGTATAGGTTTTACCCGTACCGGCAGGGCCGATGGCAAATACGACATCATTTTTTTCCGATTCCTGTACCATTTTTTTCTGGTTGGCAGTGCGGGCCCGTACTGATTTCCCATTGGGACCAAAGACCAGCACTTCGTTGGGGTTCTTTTCCTGGAAATGGTCGATCACTTCGGCATCATCGCCACCGAGTACCTGTTCGAAATAATTCTGGCTCATGTGGCCATTTCGTTCTAGATAGGAAACGATTAGAGAAATTTTTTCCCGGGCTGTATCAATCTGCTCAGGGGCACCGCTCAATTTCAATTGTGTACCACGGGAGAGGATTTTTAGCAGGGGAAATTTCTTTTTGAGGACATCGAGTTTACCGTTGTTAACACCAAAAAATTCGATTGGGTTGACGGTTTCAAGGTTGATGATAGTGTCTGTCAATTCACTTCAGTTTTAATGGCTGGCCTCTTTTCATTGGGTGGGAAGCGGCACCATGTGTCTAATAAACCGGCGAAGGGCGATACCGGATTTGCTGCGTCTCCTGCCTGTTTACAGAAGCCTGCCCTTACGTACCAATATTACTTATGAATATTGTTCTAACCTAAAGTTACTTATTCACAGATGTTAATACAAATAATGACGGTAAAGATTTAGTTAACGATTTTTCCCATAGTAGAACTCCCTCTTATTCAGCAGCCACCAGGCTTGGGGAATTATCAATTATTTGTTATTTTAGTTGTTCACCAAAACCAACAACTATGTATGAAGAAGTTGAACTCTCAACCGGAGCAATAATTTTCTTACTGGCATTTGTCGTTTTCGTCATTGCCGCCATGTGGAAGGTTTTTGAAAAGGCCGGTCAACCGGGTTGGGCTGCTATCATCCCGATCTACAACATTTATATCATGACCAAGATTGGCGGTAAGCCAGGTTACTGGACCTTACTTTGTTTTATTCCGTTTGTTAACCTTATTTTTTTGATATGGCTCTACAACATGATATCTAAGAGTTTTGGAAAAGATGAGGGCTTTACTGCGGGATTGATATTTCTTGGAATTATTTTCTGGCCCATACTTGCCTTTGGATCTGCCAAATACCTTGGCCCATTTGGTGACCCGGCTGCTTTTGCTGCTCACCAGGGTAAGGACAAATTCGATTTTGAGCAAAGACCGTAGTCATCACTACAACCGTCATTGATACTAAGCAGGCCGGGCAGCCCCGTAGCCTGCTTTTTTGTTGCTGTCTTCCTGCAACAGTATTGCTGCGATCATTGTCTGATCCGTTTTAAAGGATAAACGATCTTTCGCCTTAGGGTTCTGTTAAAAAGTAAAAAAAAACAACTAAAACACCGTTAACCAGTTTATTAATGCAATTTTTGTAATAGAAATAAACCCGTAAGCCTAAATGAAGTGTAAGCCCGGCTACTTTTTACTGGTCCTTTTTTTATTGTCTGCCCTTTTTTCTGCCGGACAGTTGTACAAGGTGTCGGGTGTCATACTCGATAACCGCAAAGTTCCCCTGCCACTGGCCAGTGTTGAAATAAAAGAGCTTCGCAAAGGTGCTGTTACCAAAGACGATGGGTCCTACCAATTTTTCCTGGAAAGAGGGCAATACAATTTGCTAGTGAGTATGATCGGCTATAAAACCCGGGTATTTACTTTTTTTATCAACGACAAAGACATTACTGAGAACCTGGAAATGGAAACAGATGAAGGAAGCGATCTTTCTGAAGTAATATTAAAAGTCAAGACAAGGGACCGGGCCGAAGAGATCATCCGCAATGTGGTGCGGAATAAAGAATCGATCCTCGATGCGATCGGTTCACATTCTTACAAAGCCTATATCAAAGCTTTTCAGCTGGACTCCGGCTATAGCAAAAAGAAAAAGGATAATGAAAGTGATACCGTTGTACCGGTGCAGAAGCGGGATAATTTCGATGGCATGTCTCTGACAGAAGTGTCATTAAGGCTTGACAAAAACAGTAACGGGCAGATCAAGGAAGAAAGGCTCGGGGTGATCAAGCGAGGCAATACAGAAAATCTTTTTTACGTGTCCTCCCTGGAAGGCGATTTCTATCTCTATAATAACCTGATCAATACACCGCCTGTTTCCAAAATACCTTTTGTTTCACCGCTTAGCTATAGCGGACTGGTAGCGTATCGTTTTAAAACACTCAAGATCGACCGCACGGTAAAACCCAAAGTGTATACGATTGCGATCCGTCCCCGGCAACTTAGTAATGCCACTATCGAAGGAGAGATCATGGTGCAGGACAGTACCTGGAATGTGATAAGCGCTGATTTCAGGTTACCACCCGCCCATATGCCGGAATACGATTTTATGGAAGTAAAACAAGAGTATGGCAAAGTGGGTGACAGTGCCAGGATGATCACCCGGCAACAGTTCAATTATTATATTAAGACCAAGAAAGGAAGGCTCTATGGCGAAACGACAATTGCTTATTCCAACTATGAACTGAAAAAAAATTTTCCAAAAGGATATTTTGGAAACGAAGTCAGCTCTACTTCGGTGGAAGCATATGAAAAAGATTCCACCTTCTGGCAATCGGTGCGCACAGAACCTTTATCGCGGCAGCAGGAATTATATGCCCGATACCAGGATAGTATTTATCGTTATATGAGGAGTGAAGCCTACCTGGATTCGATGGACCAGGTGCTGAATAAGATCACCTGGAAGAAGATGCTGATCTTCGGGCAGGTCTTCAATGATCATAAAAAGGAAAGGATGTGGATACTTCCTCCCATCACTTCATTGATACAGCCTGTATCGTTTGGTGGCGCCCGGTTAAAACTGGCAGGGGCTTACCGTAAAACATATCCCTCCAGGAAAAAACTGGACATGGAAGCCGATATCAGTTATGGATTCCGTAATCATGATGTAAATGGTACGATCGGTGTACAACGGCTCTATAATCCTTTCAATAAAGCACAGCTGAGTATAAGCGCCGGAAGGAATTTTGAATTCATTTATCCCGGGGATGCCTGGGTGAATGTGCTAAAGCGGAGTAATATCTACTTGAATAATTCACTGGAAATAGGTCACCAGTTTGATGTATTGAATGGCCTCCGCCTGCTGAATAAGTTCGAAGTGGCTTTTCGCCGTTCCGTTAGTGATTATAAAGTAGGTAATAATGCCGATAGTATTTTCGGGATATCCAATGATCCGCCGGTAGAGTTTGATCCTTATAATGCGACTTACAGTGAAATAAAATTATTCTACACACCCAAACTGAAATATATCAGGGATGCCCGGGAAAAGATTTATCTCGGTTCCAAATGGCCTACTTTTTATGTTACCTGGAGAAAAGGAGTACCTAAATTATTCGCCAGTAAAATTGATTTTGACTACCTGGAATTTGGACTCGAACATCATTTGAATCTCGGTGTGGCTGGACAAACGGCTTATATCGTGAAGTCAGGCGATTTTGTGAATACAAATGACCTGCGCATTATCGACTATAAATTTATGCGGCAGGGTGATCCCTTGTTTTTTCAGAACCCGAACAAATCTTTCCAGGCTTTGGATTCCACCTTCCCTGTCTTTGACCGGTTCTGGCAGGGCAACCTGGTGCATGAGTTCAATGGATTTCTCATTAACCGGATTCCGTTCTTTAAGAAATTAAAACTACAGGAAGTGGCTGGTGGTGGTTTTTTAATTACTAAAGAAAGAAGCCTGCGTTACCTGGAATTCTTTACCGGTATCGAACGGGTATTCAAATGGCCTTTTAATCCGCTGGCAAGGGTAAAGTTGGGTATATATGTAATAGGTTCTGCTGCAAATAAATTTAATAACCCGGTGCAATTTAAGATTGGGTTGACGACCTGGGACAGGTTTAGGAATGCTTGGAGATAAATAATAATATTTCTGAACTAGTCTATCATGCACAATGCTGACATTATACAAATGAATTTCTAAATAATGTACAGGTTTTCTTCTGACGAATCTGGAGAACCCACTTCGCTGGCAAGTATATTAGAAGGAAATATTACATCTTCATCCTTTCCCCAATAGATATTTCCATTTTTTACAATAAATTTTTTAAAATTAGCCGGAGCAAAATATTTCAGGTTATCTCCCTTTACATATTGCTGAAATAAAGGGAGGAAGTTCTTATATGTAGAAAGCTTTAAATTTCCAGAACGGAAAGTTAATTTGAGAATAAAGTCATAAGCATATTCTGCTGAGACAAAGATTATTTCCTGCTCAACTTTTTTGCGATGACTTCGCACTTTACCTTTTTGTGATAGATGAACACTGCTTACCATTTGAAAATAATTTCTTTAAAGTATGCCTTCAGGAATATAGCTACTTCTCTTGCTTCAGTTTCCGTCAGCGGCTTTTTACCTTTTATTCTTTTGAATATCAAAATTATACTATCTCCTGAGATTTCAAATGCTGCTTTCATTTCCCTTTCCTGAAGCTGGATATGAACATGAACAGGTAAATGATCGTTTGTATAAAAGCGGATAATGAACTTCAGTTATTCGAAAATTTTAGGCATAATTCAAGTTACAAAAAATCGCTATTTAAAGTTCAGAACTGGTGTTTTTCAGCGGATTTGCCAGGAATTTTAATACCCTGGCTAGCGCAAGGTTGGATTAGAGTTTCGGTCAGCATTTCGAAATGTACAACGAAGTGGTATATATTTTGGAAAACTATAGCTACCTGTTAAATATTTCGGAAAATGTTTCGTTTTAGGCTTGTGACAAAATACAAATGAGTTTATCATTTTATCTTGTCAGCTACTGCTATGTACCGGAACTTACTACTTCTTATCTTACTCCTGCTTGCCGGCAACCTGGCCATGGCCCAATCTGTAAAAGTTTCGGGAAAAATTACCAATGCAAAAATGGAACCGCTGGCCTTTGTTAGTGTACAGGTAAAAGAATATAAGCAGGGTAGTGTTACCAAAGAAGATGGGACCTATGAGCTGGAGCTCGAAGAAGGCAAGTACGAATTGGTGGTCAGTATGCTGGGGTACAAAGTACAGGTGATAACAGTCATCATTCGGAAGACCGATTACCGGCAGGATATTGTACTCGAAGCGGCCGATGCGACTACTCTTTCCGAAGTAACGGTGAAAGGAAAGTTCAAAGACAAGGCTGAAGATTATATCCGGAACGTCATACGAAGCAAAGAAGCCATTGAAGGAGCAGCAGGTGCTTATTCCTGTCAGGTGTATATAAAAGCCCTCCAGGAAGATTCTATGGCCTACAAAAAACCAAAAAAAGAAATATCCAATGATTCATTGCTAAAAGCAAAACAGGTCAATGCAGCAATGAGCCGCATGGCATTGGCTGAGATTGTTTTGAAATTGGACCGGGAATCTGCCAAACGGGTAAAAGAGGAAAGAACCGGTATCAGTAAAAGAGGGAATTCATCCAGCCTATTTTTTCTTTCTACAACGGAAGCGGATTTTAATTTTTACAATAATATTATTAGCGTACCTACTGTTTCAACAACCCCTTTTTTATCACCACTCAGCTACAGCGGTTTATTGGCTTACCGGTTCAGGACCTTGAAGACCGAAACGATCAGGGGACAAAAGATCCATACGATCGGTGTAAAGCCAAGGCAATTGAGCAATGCTACGGTAGAAGGGGAGATCACCATTGCGGATAGTACCTGGGTGGTCTTGCATACCAAATTGCAATTGCCAAAATATCATTTAGCGGAATATGATTTTTTTGAAGTGGAGCAGGAATATGAATTCGTCAACGGAACTGCCTGGATGATCACCCGGCAGGAACTGACCTATAAGGCCATCTCAGATAAAAAGAAATCTTCCGGCCGCACGATTGTAACCTACAAGGATTTTGAACTGAATAAACAGTTTGATAAAAAATATTTTGGCACAGAACTCAGTTTCGCCACACAACAGGCCTATGAAAAAGATAGTAGCTTTTGGAAAGCCAGCCGTACCGAACCTTTAACGGAAAAGGAACTCCGCTTTATTCATTTTAAGGACAGTGTTTACCAGGCCACGCACACAAAAGCCTATTTGGACTCACTGGACCGGGTAACAAATAAAATAACCTGGCAAAAGATTGTTTATAAAGGTCAGGAATTTAATGATCATGAGAAAAGAAGGCATTGGAACTTACCGGCTCTCTACACACTCTACCAACCTTTCAATTTTGGCGGTACCCGCCTGCAGGCTTTTTTAAGTTATTCAAAAACGTATAAATCCCGGAAGAATATTTTTATCAATGGCGACCTGAGTTATGGATTCCGCAATAAGGATATCAACGGAAGCATCCGGTTCAACAGGATGTATAATCCTTTCAACAGGGGCTCTTATCAGTTCAGTGTTGAAAAGAATTTTGAAGCCATCTTTAATGGTGATGCCTGGATCAATATGATCAAACGAAACAATGTTTACCTGCACCAGGCGGTTGGGTTGGGTCATATTATCGAATTGACCAATGGACTATTCTTATTTTCCAATATCGATATAGCTTTTCGCCGTTCGGTAAGTAGTTATAAAACGAATAACAAAGTTGACAGCTTGTTTGGTGATCTGTTGGGAGATGATGAAGTTTCGCAGGCGGTTGCGTTCCCGTCCTACAATGCTTTTTACGGAAAACTTCGGTTAGAATACACACCCGGGCAGCGCTATATCCGGGAGCCCAAAGAAAAAGTGATACTCGGCTCCAGGTGGCCTACATTTTACGCACAATGGAGAAAAGGTATTCCGGGGATATTAAAAAGCACCATTGATTTTGATTATTGGGAACTGGGGATCCGGCAATCGGTCAGGCTTGGTGTGATGGGAACTTCTTCCTACACGGTTCAAACCGGTTCTTTTGCTTCCCAAAATGATCTGCGGCTGGTAGATTATAAATTCCAGCGAAGAGGCGACCCGCTTTTATTTATGAATCCCAATGAGGCTTTCCAGTCACTGGATTCTACGTTTGCAACCTTTAAGCAATTTTATGAGGGGCATTATATACATGAGTTCAACGGCGCTTTACTCAATAAAATTCCTTTCTTCAAAAAAATAGGACTACGGGAAGTAGCTGGTGCCGGATTTTTGATTGCGAATGAAAGAAACCTGCGGTATGCTGAAGTATTTACCGGGGTGGAGAGGGTATTCAAATATCCTTTTAACCAACTGGGTAAATTCAAGCTCGGTATTTATGTTGTGGGCTCTGCGGCCAACCAGTTTCGAAATCCTGTTCAGTTTAAGGTTGGTATTACCACCTGGGATAGAAGGAAGGGGAAATGGTTTTGATGAATGCATGGGTTGAATAGCAGGGTTGCCAACCTTTTAAAGGTTGGCAACCCTTCGTCAATCTTCTATTGATATATCACTTTCATAATAATATTCTATCAATTCAGTATGTGTTTTGATAAAAAACTCTTTGCCTCCAAACCATTCAATTACTTCCTTACGTAAAAGCAGTGTTGGACTTTCTGAAAGAAAAGTTTTCCAGGAAGACCATTTGTAATTGGTAAAGTCTTTTACAATATGATGTTTTAACGGATTGGCATGGATATAAATTATACCCTGGGTAAAATGACTTTCTTTTTCAACAAGTATTCTTTTAAAGGGTTTGTAAAATAAATTCCCTTTACGGGTATGCATTTTATTAACTGCTAAAGAATAGGATTGAAAGAAACGTTTATAGGCTTGCTCAATCAATTCACCCACTGACAGAATATTGTCCATGATTTTTTTTCTGTGAGGGTCAGGTCTTTTATCTGTCTTTCTTCCAGGTTCTTGAGAATGTGGTAGTAGATTTTATTCGGACAAGAAGGTGGAAATGGTTGGGTAATAACGCCCAGCAAAAAGTATCGAGCAATGGAGACACTAGTTCATATCTTTTTAAAAAGAAATACCTGTTATCGTCTGAAAGAAAAAGTTTCTCTTGATTATTGGTGCGGTTATAAATATGATAAAAATAGCCTTCCTGGAAATCGGCCAAATTTTTATCAGGAATGGGCATGGTTGTATTTTTTAAAAGGTAAGAATTATAATGGATTAGAGTCGGATAAGATTTAGGAATAAGGTTGGCAACCCTGTCTACTGCTTTTAGTTACAGAGAAAGTTGTTTGAGATCGCAATTTGCGACCTCAAACAGCTTCTTCGCACTGAGGTTATGACAATTTGTGATATTCGTATGAGGTTAGCTTGATGTTCACAATTTGTGACCTTCTAAGTTTTCCTGATAGTTTAATTTCTTTACTTTCTACTCTCCCAGGTATATATCTTCCGGAAATTGCCGCCATCTGAAAAAATCTTCTTCTTTACACAGATAGCTGTCTGCTTCTGTTGAATCTCTTGCATTCCATGAAGTATTAATATGATGATACAGATGAGATATATCTGGCATGTATTCACCTATATGATAGGACGAATTTGTTTTTATATCCTTAATAATGGAGTCAAGTTGCTCTTTCGCATTTTGCAAATTATATAGTATATAGTCCTTATTCATATTGTAATATTTAGCATGAAGAATGTAGCTGGTTGAACAACCCTTCGCCAGGCTCAGGGTTTACCACCTCGCCACGATCTTAAAATTCAATAACCGTGGAGTCAACCTGTTGGGTAACAAATAAACCGTGTTGGAAAAATCTTTAATAAAAAGATAAGAGATCGTATTAGCCCGGTCAATGATATTAAAAACCTCAAGGCTGGCCCATATATTATCAAAGTTGCGAAAAGGAGAGTGGCTGCGGCGTTTGCTCTTATCATCATCCATTAATAAGGCACTGAAACCAATATCACAACGGATATAGGGCTCTATTACAGCTGCATTGCGATAACGGACAGCATTAGGAATATTGTAAGGCAGGTTGCTGCCATAGAGCAGGTTCAGGAACATCTTTAAATTCTTATTCGTGGGCAGATAATCCTGGAAGTACATACCAAACGTAATGCGACGGTCTGTAGGACGGCGTAACCAACCCACATCAAATTTGGCACTATCAACCACTTGCTGGTCATTACTTTGTGAAGTGATAAAATCGCCCGCAGCATTTTTATAGCGGTAATAATGATCACCGCTGATATCTTCGGCCGTTTTCATTATACCGATACTGATCCAGCTTTCTGCATCGGGAACCAATTCACCATGCAGGCGCATTTCAATTCCGGCAGCATATGCTTTTGCATTGTTCTCACCAAAGTATCTTACCCGTACATTGTCTACATCATAGGGCACCACATCGGTCATGTTTTTATAATATACTTCCGTGGTCCAGCGCATGGGCCGGTTAGCCAAACCAATAAAATTATAATCAAACCCGCCCACCCCCTGCCAGCTCTTTTGTGATTTCAGGTTGGTGTTCACGGTTCCGTTATAGCGCCGGAGCTCCCGGTAAAACGGGGGTTGGTGATAAGCACCGGCTGCTACCCGGAAGATAATATCTTTCTTCCAGTCCGGTTTCCAGCTTGCACCAAGGCGGGGAGAGATGAGGAATTCTTTATTGAGCGAATTATAATTAAAACGAACACCGGCGGTCAGCGTAGCAGAATGACTGGAGTCTTTACCCAGCAAAATATTATCCTGCAGGTAACCCGAAAATTTATTGATATCAAGGTCGGCTCTTGATTTAATGACCTTGCTCAGCTGGAGCATATTCGGTTGATAAGGCACTGCATAACCGGCCGAATCCTGGAATTCCCATTCGTTTAGTTTGTCAGCAATCTTTGTTTTATCATAGCCCAATCCCCACTGAAAAGCATGTTTACCCTGATCGTAGTTCCCTTTGTGCGAAACATTCCAGTTTTCTACATTCAGGGTATTACGGGCATAGTTTTGAAAGACACCGGCTCCCAGTGGGTTAACTATTAATCCATAAGTGGGATTGCGTTTATCAAAATCTCTTTCGCCAAATAAATAAGCTCCTGTGATATCGAGATTTTCCTTTTCGTCGTTGACAAAACGGGAAGCCATCCATTTTAATTTTAGTTTTTTATTTGCCTGGTTGGTCAATGAAAAACCAAGCATATTGGTTTGGTATTCGTCTTTTTCTCTTCCTTCAAATTGAATATCTACACCAATCGTAGCACTGAAAACTGGAGAGAACACGGAAGTTGTTAACTGGCTCGACTCCGGTAGCAATGTAAATTTAGTTAGAGACATATTACTCAGCAACTCGGCCTGCCATTTAGGATTGAACTGGTAAGTAAGTAATGCCTGGAAGTCGGCTGAAGAAGGAACATAGTTTCCTTTGGTATCCTGGCGGCTCAGCAGGTTCCGGTTGCTACGGTTACGAACACCTATCAGGTAAGAAAATTTTGAATTCTTATTGGTACCTTCAAATTGTAAGCCCTGTTCCAGGATACCGATATAAGCAGAACCACCGAAGCGTTTTGGTTTCTTATATTGAATATCCAAAACACTACTCATTTTGTCTCCATATTTAGCCTGGAAGCCACCGGTATAGAAACTGATATTGCGAACCATCTCCGGGTTGATAAAACTTAATCCTTCCTGTTGCCCGCTTCTTACGAGGTAGGGACGAAAGACTTCGAAGTCGTTCACATAGATCAGGTTTTCATCATAACTGCCACCCCGTACTGAATATTGCGAGGTCAGTTCGTTGTTGGAGCCTACGAATATTTTGATCAGGCTTTCTACACCTGTCACTGCTGAGGGAAGATTCAGAATAGTTTTGGGATTGGGCCGTATCAACCCTGCTTCCCGCCGGTCCCGCTGGTCGGTGATCACCACTTCCTGCAGGGTGGTCAACCCTTTTTCTAACCGGATGGTAATCGTTTCTTCTTCATTTTCATTCAGCAGAAAATTTTTCTGCTCTGATTTGCGCCCTGTATAAGTGAAAACAAGCGCAAATGCTTTTTCTGCAGTCACCTGTAACCTGAAATAACCGGAATCATTGCTGGTAATACCTTTTGATTGCCCGAGAATAACGATGGAGACATTCGGCAACGGGTTTTCATTTTCATCCACTACTTTACCGGAAACAAAGGCTGATTTTCCTGCCTTGCCGGCAGGAAGGTTTTGGGAGAAAGCGATAACAGTAAGCAAAATGCAGAGAAAGGTCAGGAATATTTGGCGGCTGAATATTTTCATAAGCGAATACAAGACAAGATACGAAGTTTTAAGAAAGATGATAATTTAAGCACCTATTGATTTATGCTGCCAGCATTCACCTTTATAAATTGATTAAATAATCAAATAGATTGGTTTCAGATGCGATTCCTAATTTTTTTCGTAACCGGTAGCGGCTTATTTCAACTCCTCTAACTGAAATATTCATCAACTGTGCAATTTCTTTGGTAGATAAATTCATCCGTAAATAAGCGCATAGTTTTAATTCATTTCCGCTGATAGCAGGATGTTTTTCTTTTAGCTTAACTACAAAATCACTGTGAATCCTGTCGAAGTGTTTTGTAAAATTCCCCCATTCTTTATCTATGTTATCATCTTCACTCAGCGATTTAATCATTTTCTTCAGTTCGGATATGGCAGGCTCGTTATCTAATCGTTTCATTACCTGTGTCAGTTCCCCTTTAATTTTTGTGAGCAATTCTCCCTTTTTTACAAGATGCATGGCAGCTGAAGCGATTTCTGAATTTTTGAAGTTGAGCTCAGCCTCCAGGTTTTCGTTTCTTAATGTCACTAATTCACTTTCGGTTTTACTTATTTCCAGTTCATGTACATATTTAATTTTCTTTTGTTCCTCTTCAAATTTTTGTTGTTGCCCGATAAATTTTTTCCTTTGCCATTTGTAAAGTGTATAGGCTAACGTACAAAGCAGCAGGGTATATAAGATTTTTGCCCAGGTATTTAAATACCAGGGAGGGAGAACCTTAAATGAATAACTCGATACGGCGGATTCATTGCCAAGATTATTCCTGACTTTTACTTCGAATGTATAATTACCTGCCGGTAAATTTGTGTATTCTTTATCTGTACGTTTTGACCAGTCAAACCAGCTTTGATCGAAGCCTGTAAGCCGGTAGCTATATTCAAGATTGGATTGATAACCAAAAACAGAGGAGGAAAACTCAAAATGAATTGTTTTCCAGTTATAGGCGATTTCCGGGATGTCGTTTTTCTGCTGTACCTGATTTTCATTTACATTACCGAAGTAGCCGCCAAATAAAAGACTGTCTTTATTTTTAATGATGCTGACTGTCCTTACCTGTACTTTCAGTTCGGGTAACGATTTTTTATATTTTTCGTAATTAATATGATAAAAACCCTTTTCGCCACCTAAAAAAATATTGTTTTCATCAACCGGGTAAATGAATTCAAATCCACTCAGCATTTTATTGTTAAGTTCAGGAAGATATATGACTACAGGTTCTTTGCCTGTCAGGTCAATTACCCCTAATGTTTTTTCATGGATAAACCATATGTTGCCTTCCTGGTCTTCTTTCAGGTAACGGATACCCTGGTCCCCTATAATTTTTTGATAGAAAGGCGCCGGCTCAAACCTGTTTTTTTGCTGATTGAAAAGGTATATCCCCTTTTCGGTAGCAACTATTACCTGATTTTTTATTTTATAAACATGGTTGTTAAGCAAAGAGGGCAATCCGTTGTTATTTGTATAGGTTTTTGTAACGTATGAACCGTTTTCACTTTTATTAACCTTAAATACCCCATGATAGGGGTGTGAAACCCAAATGTTATCAAACTGGTCTATTTCTACAAATCTTGAGGACTCATCGAAACCGGGTATATAAATAGATTCTTTGAACTGCTGGTTTAGGAAATCAAAAAATCGTAACCCTTTATAATTGCCGGCAACAATCTGAGCTGTTGGAAATGTTGAAGCTAGCGGTTTGAAATTCCAATACCCAGTTTGCGTAGAAACAGAAATAGCTGAATTTTCTTTTATGACAAAAGCTCCTTCATGATGTCCTAAAAGTACCTGGTTATTAATTTCTGCTAAACTCCATGCCTGGCCTTTGGTACCGGCAACCGGTAAAAAAGCTCCTTTACTGAAACTTAAATCTTTTACTGGTTGCAATATAACACTGTATAATCCATTGGAAGTACCTGCAAACAAGCGGTCATTATTAATTAGTACTGTATAACCTGAACCATCCTGTAAAAGAGGAGTAATATGTTTTATGGAACTATTATAAGCGATGAAATCAATCCCATTGTCGAGTCCCAGCCACAAATTATGCTGGTTATCCAAAAAAATACTCAGCACATTATTATTCTGAAGGCCTTCAGTCCCGGAAAAATGCTGAATTATATTTTCTTGTAAGTCGGTAATATAAACACCTCCATTGCTTGTTGCCAGGGCTATCCAGTCCTTGTTAATGGTTGTGGCTGCATAGATTCTTTCATTTTCAAACAATTGAGAATTAGGAGATTGGATTTTGGTGATTTGTTCCTTTGAAAAGAGGAACATACCATTCTTGAGGGTAGTAATAACAGCACTATCATTTTGTAACGGCAAGATGGCTGTTACCGGGTCGTTATACGGTAAGTCATTTTTGATTGGAAAAGCAGCCCAAACAGCATTGTCAAAGTTCATCAAGCCCATTTTCTTATCCTGAGCAAACAGATTGCCATTGCAGGTTCCCAGATAAGTCCATTCGGCTGGTGCATTATAGGTGGTAATTGTTTCCCCTGAAAGTTGAAATATTTTATAAATGGAGCGAAAAAATATATTCTTTTTATAAGAAACTATGTCCCAGACATCACCAAAGAACTTGTCTTTTTCCGGAATAAGCCCGGTTAAAGATTGATATTCAAGACGGCCATTTTTTCCCGGGGCAAAATATCCGAGTTCATCCTGCCCGCCAGTATATATCCTGTTATCCTGCCCTATTTCAACTGACCTCACAATTGTTTTGTTCGGCAAGGGGTAAAGGTTCCAGTATCTGCCATCAAAACTTAGCAGCCCCTCGTTATTTGCTGTGTAGATTATACCGCTTTTGTCCTGCTTTATATCCCAGTTTTGTAACCCTGCATTGAAATTCTCTTTGGCATAATTGAACACATCTGGGAAGCCAATTGTGTTTTGACTATAGACTGAAACAGGCAAACAAAAGAATAGGAGCAGTTTTTTCATTCAATTGACCATCAAATGGCATGTGAATGTATAAAAAATTTGCTGATGTAGTATTGATGTAGTATAAATCACCTAAAAATCAATGCTTTATACTTTGTGATGTAGTAATGATGGGGTGTTTATTTTGGAACTCTGTAGGGGCAGTCGATATATTTGAAAATCTATTTTTTCTGCTTTTTATTCTAAAACGATTGTATATGAAACTAAAACTAGCATTTCTGTGCTTGAATTTTATCGTAGGAGCCCTTCTTCACCAGGCGTTAGCACAAACATTATTTACCGGGAAGATTAAAAATAAGACTTCTGGCGAAGCTTTAACAGGCGCTTCAATTAAAATTGATGGAACTACCCGGTCTACTTTTACTGATAATGAAGGAAATTTTTCTATTTCATCTTCAATAGGAGAAATTTTAGTTATTACATTTTCAGGAATGACTACGATCAATTTCCCGATAACTAAGACAGGTTTTATTGAAATACAGATGGAAGAATCAAGTAAGATCCTGAATGAAGTGGTTGTTATAGGTTATGGTACAAAGAAGAGGAGAGATTTATCTACTTCCATTTCCTCTATTTCTGCAAAGGAGATTACTGCTGCACCTGTTGCAGATGCAGCGCAGGCTTTACAAGGAAGAGTATCCGGTGTTACTATTGTACAGGGAAGCGGAGCTCCGGGAGGAACCGGGGGCACAAGTATAAAAATAAGAGGGATCTCCTCTTTAACAGGGACTAATAATCCATTAATTGTTATTGATGGTTATCCTTTACCCGATCAGGGTGCAGATAATGTACTAAACTCTTTTGGTACAGGTGATATCGAATCAATCGATGTTTTAAAAGACGCAGCAGCCGCTTCAATTTATGGTGTTAGAGCTTCCAATGGGGTAATTATGATTACTACAAAAAGAGGAAAAGCAGGCAGAACAAGTTTGTCAGTTGATGTATACAGAGGGATACAACAGGCCTGGAGCCTGCCTACCATGTTAAAACCAAGAGAGTATGCTATTATAAATAGTGAAGCAAGAATAGCCAGCGGACTTCCGGTTATTCCAAAATTAGCAGATTTTGAAGGCATTGGTCAGCAGTTTGGTAATGGTACAGATTGGTTAGATCAAATTTTTAGAAGAGCTGCAATGCAGAGTGTCAACATTACTGCCTCGGGCGGATCAGATAAATCACAATATTCTTTTTCTGCAGGATATTTTAAGCAGGATGGTATTATTTATAAAACTGATTATGAACGATACAACCTCCGGTTTAATGGAGATATAAAAGTCAATAATTTTATTAAGATCGGTAACTCACTTTCCATGAATAAATCAATCGAGCATGGAGCTGATACTTATAGTGCATTTAATAGTGTTGTTTTATTAGCATTAACCGCTCCACCAACAGTAAAACCCCGCAATGCAGATGGCACTTATGCAGGAGGTGATGGTAATGCAGATGGTTTTGCAGAACCAAATCCTGTTTACCAATTGGAAGTACCAAAAAATAACACCGACAAATATCGCATCACAGGAAATATCTATACAGAGATAAACCTGATGAAAGAATTGAAATTTAAAGCCGTATTTGGGGGAGACTTTACGTATGTTGAGGGGAATAGATTTAGTGTAGCTACACCTTCAACTGGTGGAAGACCGATTGTCAATACAGGTTATAGTGAGAACAAAGGGTTATACACTGACTTTCTTACAGAGCATACATTAACGTATGATAAAACGTTTAAAGAAAAGCATAAATTAAATGCAGTTGCAGGCTTTACTTTTCAGGAAAATAAATTTTCTGAATTATTCGCTTCAAGAGGGAATGGAATTTTTGCTCAAAACATTCCGGTTTTAAACGATATAGTTTTCAGGCCAACTAATATTACCCAAATTGGTAATTATTCAAATTTTGATACCAACCTCAGGTTGATGTCATATTTCGGAAGAGTTAACTATGATTATGATGGAAAAGGATTTCTTAGTTTCTCAATTCGTCGTGATGGGAGTTCAAACTTTGCACCACAAAATAAATTTGCCATTTTCCCTTCTGTTTCTGCTGGATGGAGGTTATCTCAAGAGCCGTTTTTACAAAACGTTGCCTGGATAGATGAATTAAAGGTTCGGGCAAGTTTTGGTTATACAGGAAATCCAAATGTGGCAGCTAATTCATTCCTGCAAACAATTAATCAGAGTTTTCAATACACTTTTGGCAATTCATCTGGACCTGGTGGTATCGTTGGGGCTGTTGCACCAAGCGGATCTTTTAATCCGGATATTAAATGGGAAAAAAATGAGCAAATGGATATTGGTTTAGACGGAAGTTTATTTAGAAATAAATTAGGCTTTTCATTTGATGTATATCAAAGAAGATCAAAAGAGCTTATACTTTACGTTGCGCCTCCTAATTTATCTGGTACGTATGAGCCTGTACCATTTAATACAGGAACGTTACAAAATAGAGGGTTTGACCTGAGCTTAAATGGTAAAATACTTTCTTCTAAAGATTTTACTTGGAATGCCAATGCAGTTGTAAGCGCTTATAAAAATAAAGTTATTTCATTGGGTTTATCTGCTCCTTTAAACAATGAATTTACTAATATAAGAATAACAGGAGGAAGCTTAAGAACGATACAAGGTTCGCCTGCTGCATTTTTTTATGGGTTTGTAACAGAAGGAATATTTCAGGACTATGGTGAAATTGCAAAACATGCAACACAAACTGCAGGTTCTGATCCTACTACAAGTACCGCCCCGGGCGATATAAAATTCAAGGATATTAACAATGATGGTGTTATTAATAATGAGGATAGAGCCAATATTGGTAATGCAAATCCAACTTTTACTTTTGGATTAACAAATAGTTTCAGCTACAAAGGTTTTGAACTGAATGTGTTTATTCAGGGCTCACAAGGTAATAGGGTTTTAAACTTTACCCGTTGGTATACGGAAGGGGGTGTTAGTAATGGTAATTATTCAAATAATGTATTAAGCAGATGGACGGCGCCGGGTACCAGTAATAGTATGCCAAGGATGACATTAAATGATCCTAATGGAAATAACCGTGTGTCAGATCGGTTTGTAGAAGATGCTTCTTACTTAAGAGTAAAAAATGTTCGGCTTTCTTATAGCCTTCCTGCAAAATGGGCAGAACAGCTGAAAATGAAAAAAACTCAATTCTATGTCAGCGCTCAAAATTTATTCACTTTCACAAAGTATACAGGATTCGATCCTGAAGTTGGTGGAGCTGTTGATATTGGATTTTACCCACAAGCCAGAACATTTATCGCTGGTATAACCATTGACTTATAAAAAATTAAAAAACAGTTTATGAAAAAAATATTTTTAAAACAGTTTTTACTACTGGTTACTATCAGTGTTCTATTTACCAATTGTAAAAAAGAGCTTTTAACAATTGATCCAACTATTCCGCTGATTCTTGTAGATAATTATTATAAAACTGAATCAGAAGCTATAGCCGCGGTTAATGCTGCCTATACACCGCTTTCTGCAATTTATAACGGAGCAGCCTGGCATTTAGGTGATATAATGAGTGATGACGCAGACATTGGCGGCGGCGGGGGTGGTGATGGTACGGAAACAGCAGAACTTGATAATTTTAATGTTAACTCTTTTAATCCCATTCTCAGTCTCCTCTGGGCTCAATGTTATTTTGGTATTTTAAGAACTAATCTGGTTATAGAAAAAGTTCCTCTGGTTCCGGTTATGGCAGTAGCAATAAGAAACAGAAGTCTTGGAGAAGGAAGGTTTCTTAGGGCTTTATATTATTATCATCTTGTTCGGTTATTTGGAGATGTTCCTTTGTATACAAATGTTATAACAGCCGAAGAGTCTACAACAATTGTAAGATCTCCAAAAAATAAAGTATATGATCAAATCATAGCTGATCTTAAAGTTGCAGAAACTTTATTACCAAATTCACATGCTGCTGCGGATAAAGGCCGCGCCACTGTTGGTGCAGCTAAAGGGTTACTGGCATCGGTTTATTTAACACTAGGCGATAAAACAAATGCTGCTGCAAAGGCAAAAGAAGTAATTGGCAATCGAGTTACCTATGGATATGATTTATGGGTTAATTATGAAGACAATTTCAAATTGGAAAATGAAAATGGCAAAGAATCCCTTTTTGAAGTACAATACAGAAGTGGAGGAGGAACATTTAGTGACTTTGGTGCCGGTAGTAAAATGAATACTTTCTTTGGACCCAGAGAACAAAATGTAGTTCCTTCAGCAGGGTATGGATGGAATGTTCCTACGAAAAATTTTGCGGATCAGTATGAAAAAACCGGAGCTGCCTACAACACAATAATTGATAAGAGAAGAAACAGAACGATCTGGATACCAGGTGATACCTATGCAACTTATACGCAAGCAACACAATTGGTTGGTTCACCTAATGGATTTAATGTAAAAAAGTTTTTTATTCCGATAGATAACAACACAGGTGATGATGGTCAATGGAGAAGTGCTTTAAATGTTCCTATTATGCGTTATTCAGAAGTGTTGTTGATTTATGCCGAAGCAGCGGGCCCTGCTGTAGGAAAACCGTTTGCTGACCAGGTAAGAGTCCGTGCGGGACTGGCAGTATTTCCAGCTGGTTTATCTGACGCACTTTGGCTGGCTGCAATTTATAAAGAAAGAAGATTAGAACTTGGATTCGAAATGCACCGATGGTATGATTTATTACGCCACCCGGATCCAAATTACTTTAAAACTGTAATGGTTGCTTCCGGAAAAACTAATATTCAGGACAAACACAGATACATGCCAATCCCACAGGGAGAAAGAGATAAAAATTCGAATCTTACCCAAAATACCGGGTATTAAACGCTTTAAATATTTAATATGAAAAAAATTGCATCAATATCAACAATATTATTACTTGCACTAAGTACCTTACTAGTGCAATGCAAGAAAAATGATTTACTTGGACTAAACGGTACAGCTTCAATAGCCGACTTTTCTGCTCAGATCACAGCATTGAAAGATACCCTGCCGTACGCTTATATAGTCACTTTTACAAATGCAAGTGATGAAGCGGTTCAATTTCAATGGGATTTTGGTGACAATACAGGTTTGTCATCAGAAAAAAATCCTAAACATCAGTATGCAACCGGTGGTATTTATAATGTACGCCTTACATCTGTCGGTACCAACGGAAATAACACTATTACAAAAAGTATAACTGTAACTGACGCCTGTCAAGACGATTTTTTTACAAAGCTTACCGGTTGTACCAGTAAAGAATGGACCTGGAGTACAGATAATGATGCTATAAAAGTTTTAGCAGCCAATGGAACTACCGTTGATTTTTCCGGACCTGCTGCCAACTGTCAGGTAGATGATGTATATAAATTTTATGGAGATGGAAGATTTGAATATAAGGCAAATGGTCAGACTTTCGATGCGCAATCAGGGTTTAGTTGTATTGCACCAAAAACAAATGCCACAAAATATAGTGTTGTAAGTAAAACCGGACTGCCTTCGGAAATTATTTTAGGCCTCGTAGCCGGAGGCATTTTAAAACCATTTATCGGTACTACTGATTTGGTTGACAATAATAAATATACTGTTATCTCTTATACGGAAGATAACATGGTAATTCGGGGTGTATTAAACGGAACTGGCGGAAAGTATATACAAATCAAGTTAAAAAAGGTTTCTACATTAACACTTGCAAATTTAAAGAATATTTTAACTGGGGGAAGTAGCAAAAGCTGGAGATTGGATCCAGCATCTGGAGCAAATTCTATTGTCGTTGGAACTGAAAATAATGTGACACAGTATTTTGCTGGTGGTCCGCTGGATAATAATTGTCAGTCAGATGATGTTTTTACATTTACATCAGCCGATAAGATCAATTATAACGCCAACGGCTCAACTTTTAATGGAGGTAATGTGGCTCCTAATTATAATTGTGGTGCAGACCGTTCTTATACTAATATCACTTATACTTTTACTGCAACAACCGGCGGTGTGGCCGGTTTAGCTGCCATTCAGCTACCACAAATACCCCCAACTATTTTCATCGGTACTACAGATGTGCCATCAGAAAATGTTTATCGTGTTATAGAAATTTCTGCAACTAAAATGGTGTTAAGAGCCGGTAATGGAGCAGGAACCGTATTCCAATTCAAGTTTGTAAGTCTTTAAATAAATAACTATGCTACAAAAAAATAAAATATTACTTGTTATATTATCTATCGGTTTTATTGGTTTTTCTTGTACGGAAAAAGATAATATTCCGACTATAACAACAACCGTTGTGCCTTCAGATAAGGTCTGGAGTTATGAGACTACTCCGGTATTTGAAGACAATTTTACTATAAATGGAAATCCGGACCAAGCAAAATGGGGGTATGATATTGGTGGTTCAGGATGGGGAAATAATGAATTACAATATTATACAAACAGACCAGTTAATGCTACTGCTCTTAATGGCATTTTAAAAATCAATGCAATCAAAGAAAGTTTTAACGGAAGTGCCTATACATCTGCACGCTTGCTTTCGAAAAATAAATTTTCTTTTAAATATGGAAAAATTGATGTCCGGGCAAAAGTTCCTGCAGGATTAGGAACCTGGCCGGCCATATGGATGCTTGGAAGTAATATCGATGTTGTGAATTGGCCCTCCTGTGGAGAAATTGATATTATGGAACATAGGGGTAGTGAGTTAAATAAAATTTTTGGTACGCTGCATTATCCTGGCCGTTCTGGTGGAAATCCGGATGGAAGAACTATTACTATTCCCACCGCGACTACTGATTTTCATAATTATATAGTTGAATGGACACCGAATTATATAAAGTTCTATGTGGATACACAGCTCTTTTTCACTTTTAGTAATAATAGCCTGGTTCCTTTTAATCATAACTTTTTTATTATTCTAAATGTGGCAATGGGTGGAAATTTTGGTGGGCCCGTAGATCCTGCTTTTACAAATGCCAGTATGGAGATTGATTATGTGAAAGTGTATAAAATAATTCCTTAGATCAGAAAAAAATAATTGTAATAACTAATTTTTTTAAAAGGCTTTCTGATTGCTTATTTCGTTATCTATAAAATTTTGCATATGAAAAAATTTTCCTTTTTACTTCCTGTTTTGCTAATGACATTTATGTCTTTTAGCCAAACGCAGATGAACTTACCTGTAACCTTTGATGATGTGACGGTAAATTATAATCTGGTAGGTTTTGGCGGAGCGGAACAATCCTCGATTGTAACAGATCC
>JAWXCO010000137.1:0-11464 GCA_034408705.1 Bacteroidota bacterium | reverse complement strand
TGAAGACACACATCGGGGCATTCTTTTATTTTTTTACGTACACCTGTCAGGGCGAAGAATAATAGCCTTTTATGCTGGCAGTGAAGAATTGTTGGTATTCTCCCGCCTATTGCGGGACAGGTGTAATGAAGGCAGGCATTCGCTAAATTAATAAGATAGTCCTTAATCCGTGTGGTCGGTTACACTGTGGTTGGTGTTTTTTCACCCGCCATTAGTCTGTAGTGGCTTTCTAATACAAAATAAGAGGGTGTTCTTTATGCATGTGGTTGGTGAGGACAAACACCAACCACGGCGTGTTGTCTTTTAGCGAGTACCCGCCAAGGCGGAGACACAAATCGTGGCAAAATGCATATTTTAAATTTACTCTCTCTTAAAATTACCCTTTATATATATACTCATTATGCCACTCTACAAATTTTTTTTCTGGTTTATCCATTAATCTGTTAGGTAAATTATGGATTTCGTTACCCTGAAATTTGTAATAGTCTTTTCCATTCTCATATTCCTCTTTAATTCGTTTACTTACTTCTACTTTTAGTTCTGGAGTAATAGTTATATAGCCAGTATCAAATAATTTATGTAAGTCTGAACGGAGGAGTAAGGAATTTGAAATGAAATGAGGACCAGATTCTGCATAAGGCTTGATATGTGCGGCTTCCAAAACTGGTAATGTTTTTTCTCCTGAGATAGCACACTTCCTATTATAAGCATCTGTAACTAAAATCCTGAATGCCCCTTGCCCTAGCCTTACTTTGGTTAAAATAGGTTTGCCATAAATAGGTGATTCAGTATCTTCTAATATTAACTGACTCTTTTCTTCATCAGGAAAAGGATACAAATATTTTTGCAGTAAGTGCTCAATTTTATTCCATAACCTACTACCCATTTCTGTATCCGTTGAGTATAACTTTCCTTGAACAATTCCTTTGCCCCAATCTTCAGGTGTTGGAATCCAGTCCTCTTTCTTAAAAAAAATAGGATTCGTTAAGACAACACAACCTATAGTTGGATTGATATTTGTTTGATCTCTTCTCAAAGGCAAAATCATTTTTTGTAATTCTATCAATGAACTACAACCATTGCCTTTTCCAAAAACATCCCAAGCAATCGGAATCGGTAAGAAAGTATGACTTGAGAAAAATCCGATTCCCCCTATTGCATTTTGAGGGCTTCTTAATTTAAAAAGAAATGGTTGGCCAGAAGATAGCACTCTAAATGTAGTATTACCTCCGGGCTGCCAGAAGTTTACATCTTCTCTATTTTGTTGGGCTAAGAAGTTGTACCAATTATTATCCGTTACTCCCAAATAAAATTTCATGGTACTTAAAAATATGAAAGAAATAAAAAAAAAATCTCTGAGTTGTTACTTGCTGCCATGAAAACGGGACGCATAAGTGAGTGACACAACAGGCGATGCCATGAAATACTGAAGCTGGCCAAATCACACTTCGACAAGCTCAATGTGACAGTCGTTCTCTTAAATCCAATCCATGTTCCTTCGCAGTTTCTTTCGCAACATCATAGCCCGCATCCGCCCCGCTGAGGCGGGACCAACAGCTGGCTACTTAATTCTATCGAGTATATCCAAATTATTAGTCTTTGCGGTTTCTTTGGCAAGTTCATACCCCGCATCAGCATGCCTGATCACTCCCATCCCCGGGTCATTCCGCAATACTCTTTTCAATCGTTGTTCAGCATCATCGGTACCATCGGCAACTATTACCATTCCGGCATGAATAGAATAACCCATTCCTACCCCACCACCATGGTGCAAAGAGACCCAACTGGCTCCGCCTGCTGTATTAACGAGTGCATTGAGGATAGGCCAGTCAGCAACGGCATCGCTGCCATCAAGCATGGCTTCAGTTTCTCTGTTTGGCGAGGCTACTGAACCGGTATCCAAATGGTCACGGCCAATAACAATGGGTGCTTTTACTTTTCCGGTTCGCACCAGTTCATTAAAGGCAAGTCCTGCTTTTTCTCTTTCGCCCTGGCCCAACCAGCATATTCTTGCAGGCAATCCCTGGAAAGCAATTTTTTCTTTCGCCATTTTCATCCAGCGTAACATGCCTTTGTTATCCGGGAACATATTCATGATCAGTTCATCAGTCACGGCAATATCTTCCGGGTCGCCACTCAAAGCTGCCCAACGGAATGGCCCCTTGCCTTCGCAAAAGAGCGGGCGAATATAAGCAGGTACAAAACCGGGGAAGGGAAATGGAGTTTGGCTAATAGCTTGTTGATTGTCGGGATTCATTTTTATCTCATGTTCTCTTGCTCTTGCCCGTATATTGTTTCCGTAATCAAATACGATGGCACCCATTTCCTGCAGGTCGGTCATAAGGGCAACATGATAAAACATGCTTTCATAACTGCGTTCGAGGTATTCGGTGGGGTTCTTTGCCCGCAGGATATTCGCCTGCTCATTGCTGAGGGTATTCGGAATATAACCATAGAGCGGATCGTGTGCCGAGGTCTGATCGGTAAGTGTATCGGGAATGATATTACGGTTGATCAGTCGCTCCAGTAAGGCCACAGCATTGCAGACAACGCCGATGCTTTTTGCCTTTCCTTGCGCCTTGTATGCTTGCGCCTTGTCTATGGCTTTATCAATGTCGTTGAATTTTTCATCGAGGTATTTTGTTTCGATACGTTTATCAATCCGCCACTCTTCTACTTCGGCTACAAGTGCCACACCTTCGTTCATGGTGATGGCGAGTGGTTGGGCACCACCCATACCACCGAGGCCGGCGGTAACGTTGAGGGTTCCTTTTAATGTACCATCATAGGCGGCCGTGTAAGCAATCTCGTTTTCCTGGGCATCATATTTCTCTTCCACAGGTTTTTTAGAAAAATGTTTTGCAGCCACGGCGGCGTAGGTTTCATAAGTACCCTGTACGATTCCCTGCGAACCGATATATATCCAGCTGCCAGCAGTCATCTGGCCGTACATCATCAGACCTTTTTTTTCGAGCTCGTCGAAATGTTTCCAGTTGGCCCAATTGGGTACAAGCTGGCTGTTGCTGATGAGTACCCGGGGGGCATCTTTATGGGTTTTCAATATACCCACCGGTTTACCGGATTGTATGAGGAGTGATTCATCATTTTCCAATATTTTGAGTGCGGCTATGATATTATCGAGTGCTTCAAAGTTTCTTGCGGCTTTGCCACGGCCCCCGTACACGATAAGGTCATCGGGGCGTTCGGCTACTTCGGGGTCGAGGTTGTTAAGCAGCATACGGAGGGCCGCTTCCTGTATCCAGCCTTTGCAGGAGATTTGATCTCCGGTGGGAGTTTTATACTTGATGGGGTCGTAGCGTTTTGTTGTTGCTGTCATATATTATTTTTTTTACCACAGAGAACAGGAGTTCGCTGAGTTAGCGCAGAGAATCTCTGCGAATCCTCTATTTCTCCTGTTCTCTGCGGTGAACCACAAAAGTCGTTATTCTCTGATAAATTAAATATATTGAGTAAATAAACATTTGCTTATGAGTTTGCATATCGCAGCCCGTCCGGGTGAAATTGCCCCTATTGTATTAATGCCCGGCGACCCGTTGCGGGCACGTTTCATGGCGGAGAAATTTTTGGAGCAAGCCCAACTGGTTAGCCAGACAAGGAGTATCTTTTATTTTACGGGCAGATATAAGGGCAGGGAACTGACAATTGGCGCCAGCGGGATGGGCTGCCCCTCGATCGGTATCTATTCCTACGAATTGTATAAAGAGTATAATGTAGACTGCATTATCCGCATTGGTACCTGTGGGGCCTATACCACAGACCTGGAACTCTTCGATCTTATCAATGCAGAGAGGGCTTATAGCGAGTCTACCTATGCCAAATACGCTTTTGGTTTTCCTGCCAGTCATATGTATCATGAAGGACCTGCTTATACCGTGATCAATGATACGGCAGATAGTTTGGGCATGAACGTTAAACGAGCACCTATCCATTCCTCGGATATTTTTTACCGGGCAGGGAAAGGCCTTCCTGAAATTGCTGTGGTCAATGAATGTGTAGCTGTAGAGATGGAAGCGTTTGCATTATTTGCCAATGCCAGGTTCCTGAAGAAATCAGCAGCTACGCTATTGACTGTCTCAGATATTATTCCTACGCATGAACAGATATCACCGGAAGAACGAGAGCAGTCTTTGTTGCCGATGATGGAGCTGGCACTGGAAGCGGCGCTTCGGATGTGATGAAAAAAAAGGCTATTTTCCCGCAATGGTGCAAAGACCCTGAAACTGTTATTGCATACCTAAACGGCAAGCATGCGAATAATAGAAAAGGGTAGTGATTCTTAGACAACCGGAGTGTTGTCATACCGAGTGAAGCGAGGTATTTCAAACGGTACTGCCCTCTCTGGAATGTTGGATTTCTAAGATGCCTCCTTGCGTAGGTATAACAAACACTCCGTTTTGTCGTCAGGCAGGTTTGCCTGCACCTAGCCAAACACCTCAAAACCCCCATTCAACACTATCCCTTTGCCTGCTGCAAATGCATTCACCTCTCCAACAAAAGAAAAATCTTTGATGATCCCCGCCACGGCATTGATATCATCAGCGAAAATGCGGTCTTCTTCGGCAAAGCCGACCAGCTTGCGGACATAATCATGCGCAAATTCAAGTATCCCACTACTCTTGTGCGGACGGCGGAACTCGATGGCCTGGCAAGCGGAGAGTAATTCAATGGCCATGATGTATTCAAGGTTATCCAGTACCCGGTTGAGTTTACGGCCGCTGATACTCCCCATGCTCACATGATCTTCCTGACCCAGTGAAGTAGGAATACTATCCGCACTGGCAGGGAAGCAAAGCGTTTTGTTTTCACTGACCAGGGCAGCGGTCGTGTACTGCGGTATCATAAAACCACTATTCAGCCCCACATCTTTCATCAGCAGTAGCGGTAAACCCCATTTACCTTCCAGTAATAAATAACAACGGCGATCGCTGATATTACCAATCTCGGCTGAAGCAAAACAACAATAGTCCAACGGCAAAGCCAATGGCTGCCCATGAAAATTACCTCCACTGATCGTATCACCGGCACTAAAGATGATGGGGTTATCGGTGACTGCATTTAATTCGATCTCCGTTAATTCCTTTAAATGTAACCAGGCATTCCGGCTGGCGCCATGCACCTGTGGCATACATCGAAGCGAGTAAGGATCCTGTACCCGGCCGCAATCCACATGACTTTGCATGATATCAGAATCTTTGAGCAGCAACCGTAATCGTTGCGCCACTAATTTATTACCGGCAAAAGGTCTGAGTTGATGCAACCGTTCATCAAAAGGGGCATTGGTGCCTGTAAGTGACTCTAAAGTCATGGCGCCAATGATATCAGCTGCTTCCAGGCAATTGTGCATCCGCTGCACCGCTTTTACTGCAAAGGATAAAATAAATTGGGTGCCATTGATCAATGCCAACCCTTCTTTCGGGCCAAGCTGTATCGGCTCCAACCCTTTTTGCTTTAAAAACTCATTTGTATTAATCTGTGTTAATCCGTGTTTATCTGTGGCTAACCCTGTATTTGTGGCCAGCCGCACAAAAACTTTTCCCAATCCGATCAGTGGCAGAAACAAATGCGCCAATGGGGCTAAGTCACCACTCGCTCCCACACTCCCCTTTTCCGGCACCACGGGTATCAGATCATTATCAATATGCCAGATGATTCTTTCCATCGTGGCCAACTGTACACCGCTATAGCCCTGTGCCAAAGACTGCACTTTGGTGATCAGCATCAGTTTGGCCACTTCCACCGGGATGGGGTCGCCCACTCCCACACTATGACTTTGTAAGATCTTATATTGCAGTGTAGCTGTATCTTCCTTAGAAATCGCAGTATTGGCGAGGATACCAAAACCGGTATTGATGCCATAGACCGTCCGGCCCAGGTCAACAATTTGTTGTACGGATTGCTGGCTGGCCGTTATTTTTTGGACTGTTGCTTTATCCAGTACGCCTTTCATTTTACCAGCAGCAATGGCCAGTGCGGCAGTCACAGTAAGTTGATCGGTTCCGTAGTTGAAAACAGGGGGCATAGCAGTAATTTCTGGGAGCAAATTAAATGAATCCGGCTGATTGTCTATTATAATTGTGGCCGGATGCAACGAATACAGAATCCCTTTTATCTTTACAGCACCATCACCACACCGATTGCCGGTGCCGGAACCTAAATTAATTTGTATGCGCCACTATCTATTGCTGCTGTTCTTTTGTACTGTGCTGACCGTATCATTTGGCCAAAATACACCTCTAACGAAGAAAGAAGCAAATAAGGAAGCGAAAGAGGCAAAGGCCGCTGAAAAAGAAGCCAGCAGGGTTTCTATCAGTAATACGGGCTGCACCGTAGATGTCTTTTGTTTTCCCGGCCGCTTTGATGCCTATGAGCTGGAAGATGGATCTACGGTCTTTGCGGATGATTGCGAAAAAGATGCGGTGACCTATGGTATTTATTGTGTGAAGCTCGCAAAGCCAGTGACCAATCTCGATGCCGCTGAAGACACTGTGGCCAGTTATCTTGATTTTGTGAAGCTGGACAATGGCATCGTCAAATCAAAAGGCTATGATAAGGGCCATAAATTAAATAAGGATGAATCGACCCGCGGTCTGTATGATACCTGGGAAGACGTAGATAAACACAAATGGAAAATAAAGGCCTGGACCAATGGTAAATTTATATGTATCCTCTATATACATAGTGCCGGTGAGCTACCTGATAAAAAAACAGAAGTGTTTCTGGAAGGGTTACGATTTCCAGGCATGAAATAAGTGTTGACACTATTACGAATACGATCCGGTCTTACGTTAAAACCATGGCGGAAGCCAATAACCAATCAATAGATGAAAATCTTTCTTTTTGCAGCTTTATACCTGCTTTCTGCTGTTTCAGGTTCCTCACAAACCCTGAAAAAATATCCAATCAGCAATTCGGGCTGCTCGCTGTATTGTTATTGCCCTTCCAAATATGAAGTGGCGTATAGCGAAGATTCGTCCAAAGTATATACAGGTGAATGTGTGATGGGTGATGTGACCTTTGGTGTTATCTGCATCAAACTGCTGAATCCTATCAGCGATCTTTCTGCTGCAGAAGAGCTAATGATCTCGTATGTGGATTTTCTAAAAGGTAGTTTTGAAATCCAAAAAGCCAATGGATATGGTAAGGCCCTTCGCCTCAACAATAATGAAATGACCCGGGGTATCCTTGACTACTGGGAAGATAAGGACCTTGACAAATGGAAAATAAAAGCCTGGACAGACGGCAACTTCATTGGCTTTATGTTTGCCTACAGCAAAAAGGATCTTCCTGAACAAAAAGTAAATGTTTTCCTGGATAGTTTCAGGTTACCCGGAATGTAAAATTGTTGTCAATTATTTTCTTTCTCTTTTACCGGTGTATTTACCGGCACGACGGGGGGTGTTTCAATGATTGGTTCGGGTCGTATATAGTTTTGCAGCATCTCCCTCCTGTCCTGAGCTGTAAGTGGTAAGGCCGTATATTTTTGGTCATAATTCCTTTGGTAGGGAACTTCATAATTAATCACCAGTAAGGGGCGTATGTTTTCATTTTCATTTTTGCCAGATGCAAACCATTGGCTTGTAAAAGCAGCTTTAGCCAATGAATCCTTATAACTTATCATAAATCCATTATTACCAAATTCAAACATGCTCCGGACGATTTTAGTAACGTCAATTTTTACAGTACGATCCTTTTTCTTCTGGGGTATTATTTTTATTGCTTCGTTCTCTGTCGTTGAAGAAGGCTGGGTTAGCCAGTTTGTTAATGAACCTTCCCATGGTTGCAACACCCTGCGGACAGCAATTTTTGAAGGTTGGTAGGCTGCTTCTTCAATATTTCCTACTTGTAGCGGATTCAATATTAATTGGGCACTGATTATTTGTTCGGCTTTAATAACTTGTGGCAACATCCCATAATCAAATGCAAGAAATGAGCGGCATTGCAGTTGCCTGTCACTGTCAAGCCATGCTGCTGTACCAATTATCGGTGATTGATCACCTGTCCTGTCGGCTACTAAATTACTAACCAATACAGATTTTGTGCTACTGTCTGCTTTCAGCACAATAGATACTTGTGAAAAACCTGCGAACGATTGTGCCGTTACTTTTGTGGAAAAATTGATGACAAGGAGTAAAACGAAAAAAAGTGTAGAATTTCTCATGGTAAACGATTTGAAGTTAAATAACCTGCCGTCCACACAGAACTTACTTACTAAACTAGTCTTTCTTGCGGTTAGCTACATATTTCCACCTGTAATGTAAAGTTAAATCCTTTTTTCAGCTATATTTGCAACCAGTTTTACCGGCCCGGTAGCTCAGCTGAATAGAGCACAAACCTTCTAAGTTTGGGGTCATTGGTTTGAATCCAATCCGGGTCACAAAAAGTCAAGCACTAACAAGGTTAATCCGGTAAGTGCTTTTTTATGTTAGCTGTTCTGAAGGAATAGTAATAGTAACCCTGCATCCTTTATTGGGCGAAGATGCTACGTTGAAACTTCCTGAAAAGAGCTTAGCTCGTCTGTTCATATTCGCAAACCCAATTCCTTTAGAAACTTTCGCTTCATCAAACCCGACTCCGTTGTCGGATATTTCAAACCTCAGATTACCCGATATAATTGAGAGCGATACTTCTATTATACTTGCCTTAGCATATTTAAGAATATTATTTAATTGTTCCTGCATAATCCGGTAAAAATTCATTTGAAGCTCTCTTTTCAGGTTAATGTTGTCAAGATCTTTATCAAATGTTAAATGAGTTTGAAATCTTCCTTCAGGTTTTATAGAAGAAAGTAACTGCAACAAAGATTCATTGAGTTTCATATCATCAAAAAATGCGGGAGCCAAACGATGGGAAAGATTTCTTATTTCACTTGAGGCAAGTTTTATATTATCTATTCCATTCACAAGGAAAGTAGCCTTATCCGCATTAAGGCTTGGTTTAATGATTGAAAGACTCATTATAGTACCAGCTAATATTTGGCAGATATTGTCGTGTAATTCGCTGCCTATCGCATAACGTTCCTCTTCCTGAGTTTTTATAATGGCCTGTGTAAGTTTTATCTCAGCCCTATTTTTTTCTGTAACATCAATGGCTATTACAGTCCGGCAAGGCTTTTTATCAATAATTAAAAAAGTGCTGTATATTTCTACTTCAATTTTTTCTCCATTCTTTTTTATCTGTCTGAAACTGCCGGAAAAAGCAAGTCTTTTACTATCAACATATTTAATTGTTTTTTTTACTTGTTCTCTCTCTTCGGGAACAAACAGTTGAACCAGATCAATGTTGAAAAATTCTTCTTCTGTGTAGCCATAATGAATAATAGCAGCTTCGTTAATAAGGATGAATTTTAAAGTTTCAAGATCATAAACCCACATAGGTTGCGGACTTAAATTAAAAAGATTTGAGAATTTTCTTTCTGATTCCTGGAGCCGAAGTTTTGACGCCCGTCTTTCTATCGCATATATGATGCTTTTATACAGCGTTACTGCATTAAGCTCATCTTTTAGCAAGTAGTCTGAAATGCCAAGTGAAATAGATTTTATGCTGAACTCAATATCTGTATATCCTGTTAAGACTATTACAGGACATATAATTTTCGGATGCGAAAGTATTGCATTTATTAACGAATCGCCGGTTTTATCGGGAAGGTTTAAATCAAGTACAATAACGTCAAAAGAGGTGGTTGTATCATCCAGTATAGCCAGTGATTCCTTGTAATTGCGTGCAACTGTAATTTGTGGAGAAGAGAATTGCTCCTCTATATAATCTTTGATTAGAACAATGTCACCTAAATTATCTTCAATAAGCAGAATTTTATGCAAGATTTTATCTTTTTTCATAATATCAAGGTTTGGGTATGGTAACTATTTGAATCCATAAATTTTCTGTAGCTGCTACAACTTTAAGAAATGATTCAGCATCTACAGGTTTTGTTATAAAACAATTTACATAGCGCTTATATGACTCTGCAATGTCTGTTTCTGAACAGGAGGTGTTGAGCACAATAACAGGGATCGTTTTAAATTCTTTACTGCTTTTAATTTCAATTAAAACTTTATGGTCATTTTTTTTCGGCAGATATAGATTTGAGAAGGATGAGGACTGTAAAGTGTAAGGAAAGATTTGAGCCTTGTCCTTTTATTGATTCTACCCAAATATTATTACCCATCGTTTCTATATTTTTTTTAGCAATAGAAAGGCCTTAAGATAGTAAAACAGAAAAGTGCGAAAAGAACAAGTTGATTCCAGGTAAACTATTTTATTATTATCTAATATTCTGTAATAAATTTAAAAGCCTTTAAAACTAAAACTGTTTGGTTATTATTTAGTTAATGTTGTTAGTTGCAACCAAAATTCCTCAATTTTTAGTATAGCACTTAGAAACTCTCTGATTTCGAGTGGCTTTTTCACATAGCTGTTGCAGTGGTTTCCGTAGGCTTCATTCAGGTCTTTTTGATTGGATGATGTAGTGAGCATAATTACCGGGATTTTCATGAGATTTGAATCGGTCTTGATCTGCCGCAAAACTTCATGGCCATTGAATATGGGTATATTGATATCCAAAAGGATAAGATCAGGCTTTTTTACATCGGTAAATTCTCCTCTCATAAACAGAAAATCAAGGGCTTCCTTACCGTTTTTGGCAACGCTGACTTCTGTTTTTAATTTACATTCTTCAAAAGCATCCAGAGTGAGTAAAATATCCCCTTCATTGTCTTCCACCAACAGGATGTGGGCAAGTTGAATTTGTTTATTATTCATATTATTTAATTTTAGGAATTGTGAAATAAAATACCGTGCCTTCTCCAGGTGCAGACTCCAGCCAAATCCGTCCCCCTAAAAATTCAATGTGTCTTTTGGCAATAGAAAGACCTATTCCTGTTCCTTTATACTCATCCCTGTTGTGCAGTCGTTGAAAAATGATAAATATTTTACCAAAGAATTGAGGTTCTATTCCTATTCCATTGTCTTTGATAGAAAATTCCCATTCTTTTTCTTTTTCTGCAACGTCAATTTCAACTATCGGCGGTGTACCTTCTATAGAGTACTTGAGCGCATTGTCAAGCAAACAATGAAGTATTTGGGTGATAGCTGCTTTATAGGTATTCAGTGTTGGAAGATCACCAGATTTAATGGAAGCAATTTTTTCTGAAATGAGTTTTCTTCTTAACTCCTTAAATTCAGAAAGTACCTCGTTCATATCTACTTCTTCTTTTCCTTCTGTTGGTTTATTTGCTCTTGAGTAATCCAACAAATCAAGGATGATCTGTTTCATCCTTTTGGCACCATCTGTTGCAAAATGAATATACTCGTGCCCTTTCTCGTCAAGTAGATCTCCATATTTTCGCTGCAATTGATCCATGAAGCTGGAAATCATTCTCAATGGTTCCTGCAGATCATGTGAGGCAACAAAAGCAAATTGCTCCAATTCTTCATTGGAGCGTTC
>JAWXCO010000136.1:0-3530 GCA_034408705.1 Bacteroidota bacterium | reverse complement strand
TAAGTATACATTACTGGAAACTGTTTATAAAGCAGATAGTTTAGGGGTAAAATATTTAGAAGTTTATCCCGGGCAACGTGTGGGGGCTGATATTTCAGGTGTATTCAGCTATACAATGGATAAAATCTCTCGTAATAAAGTGAAGCAATTTTTGGAGTACAAGAATTCGAAAATAATTGCCCTCGGTGTAATTGATAAATATTATTACCACAAAGACAACCTGGAAAAATTCTTTGAATTTGCCCAATACATGGGCATCCCTTTCATAACTGCCGAGCCGGAATGGGCAGACCTTGATGCTTTCAACACATTGTCAGAAAAGTACAATGTGAAAGTTGCCTTGCACTGCCATCCTAAACCATCAAGCCATTACTGGCATCCGGATTCTATCGTAGCAGCTATGAAAGGAAGAAAAAATATAGGGGCCTGGCCCGATATCGGACATTGGACAAGAAACGGTGTCGATGTAATTGATGCACTGAAAAAAATGAAAGGCAAACTATGGGGATTACATTTTAAAGATGTCAACCGGTTTGATGATGTAACGGCCATAGATACTTTGTATGGAAAAGGGGTGTGCCGTCTTCCCGCTGTACTTAAAGAATTGAAACGACAGAAGTTCAAAGGAGTTGTCTCCATGGAATATGAAGCGAATGAAAACAATAATATGGGGGATATGAAACGGAATAAAGAATTTTATGAATCAGAACTTCGCAAACTATGAACAGTGAATTGCGAAGCAATTCTAATCCGTGTTAATTTGTGTTAGTCTACGGCTAAAAATAAAATAGCTATCTATGTCATCCAGAAGAAAATTCATCAAACAAATAGGCGCTGCTTCTTTCATTGCTCCTTTGTCTTCTTATGCAGGCATCAGCGAAGAAGGAATAGAAAAAAGAATCATTCCCTGCGAAAGAAAACTTTCTTCTTTTGATATTATTAATGTTGCTATCATCGGTTTCGGCATCATGGGAAGCCGTAATGCAAAAACAGTATTGCAAATTTCCGGTGTACAACTGATAGCTGTTTGCGATTTGTACCAGGGACGGCTTGAAAGAGCTAAAGAATTATATGGCCAGAAGTTAGTTACAACAAAAGTGTATGAGGAATTGCTTGACAGGAAAGATATTGATGCCGTCATCGTTTGCACCAGCGATCAGTGGCATGATAAAATTTCTATAGAGGCCATGAAGAAAGGTAAAGCAGTGTATTGCGAAAAGCCAATAGTGCATCAGCTAAACCAGGGCCTTGAACTGATAAAAGTACAACAGCAAACAAAAGCCACTTTGCAGGTAGGTAGCCAGCGGGTAAGCAGTATTGTCTATGCGAAAGCCAAAGAATTGTATAAAGCAGGAGAGATTGGACAGTTGAATTGTATTGAAGCATCCTTCGATCGCCACACGGCTATGGGTGCTTGGCAATACACCATGCCATTAGATGCAAATGAAAATACCATTGCCTGGAAGAAATATTTAAAAACAAACCCGGATACACCCTTTGATGCCAAACGATTTTTCTGGTGGCGTAATTATAAAGAGTATGGAACAGGCGTGGCGGGTGATTTATTTGTACATCTTTTATCAGGTATTCATTTTCTAACTGATTCAAAAGGTCCGTCAAGAATTTTTGCAACGGGTGATTTGAGTTACTGGAAGGATGGCCGTAATGTGCCTGATGTTATGACCGGTGTAATGGAATACACAGCAACAAAAGAACATCCTGCCTTCCAGCTGTTATTAAAAGTAAACCTTGCCAGTGGTGCGGAGAAAGTGGAAAGCGGCAAAGTAAGATTTTATGGTACCGAAGGAGTCATTGATTTTGGGTGGAATGATTTTACCTTATACAGAAATAAATTTTCTAAAACTCCCGTTTATGGTGGTTGGGATGCTTACGATACTTATACCAAAGCAATGCAACAGGAGATTGCAGATGATTATAAAAAACGGTTTCCGGCAGCTGATAAAAAAGAATGGCCGGCAATAAAATTTTCAGCACCAGATGGATATGATGATCGCTATGATCATTTTGTCAATTTTTTTCAATCCGTCAGGTATAAGAAGCCTGTGGTGGAAGATGCTGTATTCGGTTTCCGGGCAGCAGCCCCTTGTTTAGCTTGTAACGAAAGTTATTTTCAAAAGAAAGTGATTAACTGGGATGCAAATTCCATGAAGGTCATATAAATTTGACCGCAGAGGCGCAAAAACGCTATTGTTTTCTTTGCACTCAGCGCCACTTTGGTTACCCTTTTTGTTGTTTCTTTGTATTATGGCCGAGCAATTATTTTCCTACCAGCATTTATTTGAGTTTACAAAATCAGTTTTTCAAAAAATCGGGTGCAGCGATGCCCATGCAGATACCGCCACCACTTCTTTGTTATCAGCCGACCTCCGTGGAATTGATTCGCATGGCGTAGCAAGACTGAGTGGCTATATCCGTTTATGGGAAGTAAAAAGAGTTAATGCTACACCCGATATCAAAGTGATCCATGAAACTCCCTCCACGGCGGTAGTGGATGGTGACAGTGGTTTGGGATTAGTGATCGCTCCTTTTGCCATGCAAATAGCTATTGAAAAAGCCAAACAGGTGGGTACTGGTTGGGTAAGTGTACAAAACAGTAATCATTTCGGTATAGCATCCCATCATGCTATGATGGCCTTGCCATACGATATGATGGGTATTGCTATGACGAATGCAAGTCCTTTAGTAGCTCCTACTTTTTCCATTGATAAAATGTTGGGCACAAACCCGATCTGTGTAGCAGCACCTGCAGGTAAGGAACCCGCTTTTGTAGCCGACCTGGCCACGACGACTGCTGCGAATGGTAAACTGGAAATATTGCAGCGCAAAAATTTACAAACGCCAACTGGTTGGGTGCAGGATAAAGAGGGTAATCCTTCCAACGATCCGCATGCATTAAAAACAGGTGGTGCTTTATTGCCACTCGGTGGAGATCGGGAACATGGTTCACATAAAGGCTATGCACTCGGCGCTATCGTTGATATTTTTTCAGCTTTATTAAGTGGTGCTAATTATGCTCCCTGGGTGCCGCCCTTCCCGGCTTATGTACCCATGCCTGCTCAACAACCAGGAAAAGGAATCGGGCATTTCCTGGGCGCCATGAGAGTAGATGCGTTCCGTCCGGCTGATGAATTCAAAAAAAGTATGGATCATTGGATACAGGGTTTTCGTTTATGTAAAACTATTCCCGGGGAAGAAAAAGTATTGGTACCGGGTGACCCGGAAAGAGAGTATGAAGAAGAAAGAATGGTGAATGGAATTCCATTGCTGGATGCTGTTGTAACTGATTTAAGGCAACTATCTTCCAAATTTGAAGTGCCATTTGCCTAACGATTGTTATTTGTTGCATACTTACCTTTACAGCCTTAATATTTCAACCAATTAAAATCTAGGGAGGGGGGAAGCAAAAGGAAATAAGCCATTTGTAAGAAAGTGGTATGCTCAGATTTTTTTAGAGAATTCCATTTTATTATTTAAAATAAAAGAGAAGAAAATGAAAGTAATGAAGTTTG